>NZ_JAKRMZ010000007.1:0-89872 GCF_022345915.1 Corynebacterium sp. ACRQP
GCCGCACCCGAATGAAGCGGATACAGGAACAATCACCCCATGCAATCTGAGCCGCTACCGGATGCTCACTGAAGCGCTACCGGATACTCACGACACCGCTACCAAATAGCCGGTCGCAACACACGGAGCGCACGGCGGAGATCCCGGAGATCGGCAAGGCCGGCTATATGCTGCCGCAGACGCAGCGCTCGGATCTGATCTGGCCGGGCTGGGATACGCAGGGCGCGCGTGACATCGGTGCGATTGATCTGGAGTTTGTGGAGGTCACCGGCCCCGGCGAGGTCTACCTGTTCCAAACCGGCAGCTTCGGCTCGCTGGATCCGGTGCTCGATGGCGGCTCGACGCGCCTTGAGACGGGCTCCGTGATCGCCCAGGAGGAGCCCGCGCACGTCCATGCGAACTGGCTGTTCACCGAGCCCGGCACGTATCAGATGCGCGTTGTGGCGGAGGGCGGCGGCTCGAGCTCGAACGAGGCCACATATACCTGGGTCGTCGGCGACGGGGAAGCGGCGCCCGCAGCACCGGCGCAGGCGACAACTTCGGAGGCGAGCGCAACGTCAGCCGCACCCGCAGCACCTGCGGCGCCGGCGAGCAAGGCGTCGACAAGCTCGGCCTCGAAGCAGGCTCCAAAGCAAGCCCCGAAGCAGGAAGCCAAGCCGGCCCCGGCCGAAGCGCAGCCCCAACCGGAGCCCGAGCAGCGCCCTGACGCTCTCGCGGAGACCGGTACGACGGTGATGACTGTCCCGTTCGCGGTCCTCGGCCTCGGCGTGGCGGTGTTCGGCGCGGCGATGTGCTGCCTGGATACGGCGCTGCGTCGCAAGCTGTTGGCGCTTGCGGGGGTTGGGAAGTGAGGCGTGCCCGGGCGCTGGCGGCGTGCGCGCTCGCTGCCGGGCTCGCGGGGTGCGCGCAGGCTCCGGCGGAGGAGGGGCTGAACGTGGTGGCGTCGACAAGCATTCTTGCGGACGTCGTGCGCAACGTCGCCGGCGATAACGCCGAGGTCAAGACGCTGATGCGCCGCGGCGCCGACCCGCACTCGTACGAGCCGACGCTGCACAACACGCGCGATATCGCGTACGCGGACGCGGTGTTTACCAACGGGTTGTTGCTGGAGCCGCAGGCGCTGACCCGCACGATTGATGCGACGGCGCGCCCGCAGGCGCGGGTGGTGGCGCTGGCGGAGCAGACGCAGCGCTTCGGCTACGCCCCGATTCCGCTGGTGGAGGACGCGAGCCTGGACACGGTGTGGCTGGGGTTGCGGTTTGCGGCGGATCTGCCGCGCACGGCGGTGGCGGAGCTTGAGCTTGTCGACGCCTCCGGGCCCGGCACCGCCTCCGCCTTCATCCTCGGCACCTTCGGCACCCCGGAGCTGCTGTTTGACTCCACGGGTGGCGCCACCACGCTGCCAGTGGACGCGCACACCCACGTCAGCTGGGCTTTTTCCGCCCCCGGCGTGTACGAACTGAAGCTTCGCGCCTCAGTGCGCGACGCGGTGGACGCGCCGGTGCGCAGTCAGACGGAGCAGACGGTCACCCTCGTGGTGGGGCAGGACCCGGCCCAGGCCGCCCCGGGCAAGCATGCGGTGGAGCGCGGGCACGTGGACATCGCCACGGTCGCCGACAACGACAACACGCAGCTGACCCTGCGCACGGACGACGAGGGCGACCTGGACCCCGCGGGCACGGTGGTCGTGGTGCCCTCGAAGACGCTGCAGCCGATCCCGCCGCAGCGCGAGTTCCGCTTTCTCGGCGACCCGGGCGAGGAGACGTACCTGCTGCCGCAGGCGGTGCTGGGCCGCCACGTCCACGGCGAGCTGGATCCGCACATCTGGCACGACCCGGCCGCGATGGATGCGGTGGTGCAGGTGGTGCGCGACGAGCTGTCCGCGGCGGATCCGCGCCACGCCAGCGCGTACGCCGACAACGCCGAGCGCTATCGCGCCCAGCTCAAGCAGGTGGCGCAGGAGGTGCGCGAGCAGCTCGACCAGGTCCCGGAGACCAACCGCAACCTGGTCACCACCCACCACGGCTACGCGTATCTGGCGCGCGCGTACGGGCTGCGTGTGGCCGGGTTTGTCACTCCGAATCCGCGCGTGGAGCCGAGCCCGCGCGACCTGATGGCGTTGTCGCGCACGCTGGAGAACTTGGGCGTGCCGGCGGTGTTCGTCGAACACGGCCAGGAAGACGAAACGCCCGTTTTGAACGAAACCGCTGCCTCGCACGGGGTTGAGGTGTGCCCGATCTGGGGCGACACCTTGGACCCGCCGGGGGAGGGGCCTGCGCAGACGTATGTGGATCTGGTGCGGGCCAATGGGGCGTCGATAAGCAAATGTTTGAAAGGACAACCATGAAGATTCCCGCCATTATCACCGCCGCAATGATCGCGGCCGCACCCGTCGCTGCCGCCCAGGTGCCGGACAACGACCCGGCGTTGCAGCAGGTCGTCGGCGCCGACGAGCAGGTCGCCCCGCTGGGCGAGCGCGCCGTTATCGACGCCGGCCACGCGGACCTGGGCCCCGTCTTCGCTGACGGCAAAATGCAGTTCCTGGTGCGCGACGACACGCAGGACACGCCCGTGTGGCGCCACCTCGAGGACGTGGTCTTCGCCGTCGGCGACGGCGCGAAGCAGACCCTGCCGGAGACCGACCAGTTCGCGTTCACCGGCGCGAAGCCGGGGGCCGAGGTGTGGGTGATCCCGCAGACCGAGGTCGCCGGCGTGCCGTGGCTGGGGTGGAACTCGCAGGCGCCGTCGCTTCTGGAACGCTCCGCCAACGGGATGAGCCTGGAGTTCGGCGGACACGAGGGCCCGGGCCAGTTCTCCCTGTTTGTCCAGCCCGGCGGGTTCCACGAGCCGCAGCAGCTGTGGAACGAGCAGGAGCCCGGCACGCAGTCGATGTGGGTGGAGCCGAACACGCACACCCACGCCAACTGGGTGTTCACCGAGCCGGGCGCCCACCTGGTGGGTGTGCGCGCGACGGTGGAGGACCAAGACGGCACCGTGCACACCGACGAGCAGGTCGTGCGCATCGCCGTGGGTGTTGACCCGGCGGAGGCGGCGGATGCCCAGTTCGGTGAGTTTCGGGCTGAGGGGCAGGCCGGCGCGGAGCAGCAGAACAACGGCCTGAAAATCGGACTGCTGGCGGGCGCGGGCGTGCTGCTTCTCGCCTTGATTGCGCTGTTTGTTGTGCGGGGCCGCCGATGAGAAGGATTGAGGTGCGCGACCTGGCGGTGTCGTATCCGGGCCGCGACGTGTTCCGCGGGGTGGACCTCACGCTGCGCGGCGGCGAGTTCGTCGGCCTGCTCGGGCCAAACGGCGCGGGCAAGACCACCCTCATGCGTGCGGTGCTAGGCCTTATCCCCGCGGACGCCGGGACGGTCTCCGCTGGCAGGCGTCCGGTGCGCAAGGTGGTGGGGTACGTGCCGCAGGCGCACAACGTGGCCTGGGATTTCCCCATCGACGTCTATGACGCCACGCTCAACGCCACCCTGGGCCAGCGCCCGTGGTGGCAACGCGCTGGCGAGCGCGAGCACCGCGCCGCCGAGCGAGCTTTGGCGATGGTCAATCTGACCGACCTGGCCGCGCGCCCAATCCACGACCTGTCCGGCGGCCAGCGCCAGCGTGTGCTCATCGCGCGCGCCCTGGTGCGGCGACCGGGCATGCTGCTTCTCGACGAACCGTTTACCGGCCTGGACATCCCCACCACCGAGCATCTGCTGCGGCTGTTCCGCCGCCTGGTGGACCGGGGGCTCGGCGTTGTCATGTCCACCCACAACATCGCCGAGGCCATCGATTCCTGCGACCGCTTGGTGCTGTTCAACCGCGGTGTCGTCGCCGATGCCGCGACGCATGAGCTTAACGACGACGCCCCGTGGACCCGCACCTTCTCCGTCGACGAGGATTCGCCGTGGCTGCGCGGCGTGCGAGCGCATTTGGAGGCTACCCGTGCCTGAGATTTCGTTTGTGCAATTCCTGGCCGACATGGCCAACCCCCAGCTGGCGTTTCTGCCGCGCGCGCTGGCGGCCGCGGTAATCGCGGCGGTGCTGTGCGCGGTGGTGGGCTGTTTTGTGGTGCTGCGCGGCATGGCCTTTATCGGCGACGCGGTGGCGCACGCCGTCTTTCCGGGCATCGCGGTGGCGTTTGCGTGGCAGGTCTCCGTGCTGCTGGGCGGGGCGGTGGCCGGCGCGATCGTCGCGGTGTTGATCGCGGTGATGTCGCAGCGGCGCACCATTAAAGAGGACTCCGTGATCGGCATCGTGTTCACCGCCGCGTTCGCCTTCGGCCTGGTGGTGATCTCCCGTGCGGAGGGCTACACCGCCTCCGTCAGCTCGTTCCTGTTCGGCTCGCTGACGGGCGTCAGCTCCGCCACACTGGCCGTCCACGCCGTCGCCGGCGCGCTGATCGTGGCCGTGGTGGTGGCGCTTCGCCCGTGGCTCACAGCGGTGGCACTGGACCGGGAGACCGCCCGGGCGATGAACCTGCCGGTCGCCGCGCTGGATCTGGCGCTGTACCTGTGCGTGACTTTTGCAGTGGTGCTGGCGGTGCAGACGGTGGGCAACATCCTGGTGGTGGCCCTGCTGATCACCCCGGCCGCCGCGGCGCGCCTGTTCACGGACAAGCTGGGCGCGATGATGTGCATCGCCGCCGCGTTCGGCGTTGCCGGCAGCGTGGCGGGGGTGTGGCTGGCGTGGTCCTACGACTCGCCCACGGGCGCGACCATCGTTTTGGCCGTGACCGCCATCTTTGCGCTGAGCTGGCTGTTCGCCCCGAAGCGCGGTGCGCTGGCCGGCTGGCTTCAGGGGGTGAAACGGTGAAGCGATTCGTTGCAGCAGCAGCCGTAGCGGTGCTCATGTTCGCGGCCGCGCCGCTTGCGCAGGCCGCGGAGCACAACCCCGGCGACCCGGGCCACAGCGTGGAACTGGGGAAGATCGACCACCCGTGCGCCGGGCGCAAACTGCTCTACCACTCCCACAACGACGCGCTCTACGGCACCTACAAAAACGACAAGCTCACCGTGATGGCGGTGGACGGCCAGCAGGTCACCGACCAAGAAAAGGTTTGCTTCCGCCTCGCCCCGGACGCGGATGCCGAGGGCAACGACGTGTCCACCTTGACCGTGCCTGAGGACGGCTCCTTGGACTTCCTCGGCGAGCCCGGCAGCACCGTGTGGGCCGCGCCGCAGTCCGCGGACTGGACCGACAGCTGGCGGCCCATCTGGTCTGGCCTGGGCGCCTTCGACCCCGCGCACGAGGCGGGCGAGATCCCGGACAACTTCGTCGACGACGTCATGCACTTCGACCTGGTGGAGATGGACGGCCCCGGCGACGTCAACGTGTTTTTCTCCTCGCGCGTGGGTGACCCGGAGCGGCTGTTTAGCTCCGCAGACGAGGACATGCGCACCATCACCTACGACGTCGGCGGCCACGGCCACTTCACCTGGACATTTTCCGAACCAGGCATCTACGAGATGACCTGGCAGGGCCGCGCCGAGCTCAAAGGCGGCGGGGTGGAGCGCTCCGAGCCGGTGACCCAGTACTGGCTCGTCGGCGACGACACCACCGTCGGCCTCCCCGAGGGCACCACCACCGACCTGCGCACCCCCAACACCACGGAGGAAACCACCACCGCCAGCCCGACGACGAGCGCGAAGCCGTCGCCGAAGCCCGCGCCGCGGCCCACGTCGTCGACCACGTCGCAGCCCACGTCCACGACCGCGCCAACGACCGCGCCAACGCCCACGAGCACCGGTTCCGCCGCGGCCGAGGACCGGCGCAAGCTCATCGAGGCCGGGCATATGGATATGGCGTTGGCGGCCGAAGGGTCGTCGATAGGCGCAGTGCTTATCGACGACTCCGACCCCCACAACCAGGCCAAACGCGAATCCGGCAGCTTCATTTTCGCCGTGCCCGACGCGGCCAAAAAGACGCTGCCGGAAGGTGCGCGCGAGAGCTTCCCGGAGCCGCCTGAGGAGATGTGGATCCTGCCGCAGGCGCAGGAGAAGAACCTGCCTTGGCTGGGCTTTTCCACCACCCGGGTGGGCGCCGGCGCGCTGTCGCAAGGTTCGAAGGTCACAGTGTCCATGCGCGACGTGTCCGGGCCCGGGCGCATCTACACCTGGCACGAGGACCTGCGGGGCTTGCGTGTGGAGCTGGACTCCGGCGACGCCTCCAAGCAGATCGAATATCCGGTCAACGCGCACGACCACCAAGGCTTCGGGTTCACCGAGCCCGGCGTGTACACCGCCACGTTCACCTTCGCCGGCACGTCCGCCTCCGGCGAGGACTTCTCCGAGGACCTGGTAGCCACATTCGCCGTGGGCGATGAATCCGTCGCCGCCGCACGCGACGGCCGGCTCGGCGTTGCAGGCGCTGGCGGGGCCGGTGCCAGCAAGGGCAAGCTCACGCTGCCGGGCGCGTTGGCGGAAGGTATCCGCTCGCTGGAAAAGGAGATTAAGAAGGCCGGCGACACGCTCGCGCCGCTCGCGCGCAAGACCGACGACGGCGGCAAGGGCGGTTCAGGGGCTGTTTCGACGCTGGCAACCCCGGCGGCGCCGGCCCAGGCCGCTCCCGTCCAGCAATCCGCTCCCGCCCAGGCTGCGCCCGCGCGTGCAGCGGAGCCAGCCTCCGCGAAACCGGCGGCGCAGGCGCAGCGCGCGCCGGAAGGCAGCCGAGCCAGCAAATCCTCAAGCAAGCCCAGCAACCGGCAAACCAGTAAAAGCAAGACCAGCGCCGACTCCCGGGAAGACTCCAAGCCCGCGAGGGCCACCAGCAGCCCCGCGACGTCTGAGGCCCCAGCCGCCCTCGACGGCTACGCCTCGTCGCGCAACCCCGCCGGCGGAAGCGAGACCGGGATCCACTCGTCGCTTGACGCAGCCGGCGCGCAGCCAGACGGCCAGACGCCGGACACGGCGCCGACCGCGGGCGGATTCTGGGCGGGCCTCGCCATTGGCGTGGGCGTCATGGCGCTGATCGGCGGTTGCGTCCTGTTCGTCGCGGCGGCGAGATTGCTGCGGAAGGTGGAGCGGAGCACGTCGTAAAGCAAGGGAACCGGAACTCTCTCCACAACGTCTAACGGCTTGGGAGGGAACTATGGCGAGCTATATTCCGCGGCCGAGGCCGGGATTCTTGGACAATTTGGAGCGGCTGAGTAGAAGCGGTCCGCCCAGGTGGCGTGATCTCAAAGAAAAGCGTCTCTTCGAATACGACCCTTTACATGGGCATGTTGAGGGCTATAACCTGCGAGGAGAACACGTCGGCGTGTATGACGCAGTGAGCGGGATGCAAATTGGAGATCCAATTCGTGGAAGGAAGATCGATGTTTAAGACATTTGTGGAACGCTGCCTGGAAGGCACCGCGGAGCCGGATGACGTCGACGACTGGGTGACGGCCTGGCACAACTCCGAGCCAGGAAGTGAGGAAATGAGTCTCTACGAGTACCTCGGTTTCACTCCGGAAGAGGGCGCGATTTGGGCGCGCTACGGCTCTAGGCTCGGCGAGATCCTGGAGAACCGCCGCCAAAACCGTCAGCCCGCGTAACCGCGATTTGGTTAAACCCGCGTCCAACCGCTAGCATTCCCTACCGAAGTTTGAACGGCCCGCAAAGGCCGAGCTCAAGTTTCACCGAAGACCGTCGGTTACTCTCGTGAGGGAGTCGAAGGTGCTCCACTTACGGGGCCGACCCACGCAGGAGAAACGCGGCACACTCCAACGTATGCCTCGTGCTTCTGCACGGGGCATTTTTGCTTATAGACGTCAGCTTCGCGCGAAGCGAACGTCGATAGGCAAGATGCTCCGGGCGGATTGAACAACATGAAGTTATCGGAAGGAGGCGTGTGTCATGGCAAACCCGAAGAACACTGCGGAACTTGCAGTTCTGAAGGAGAAGTTCGCTGAGGCGGATTCCCTCGTGCTGACTGAGTACCGTGGCCTGACCGTCGGCCAGCTGCAGCAGCTGCGCGGCGATATGGGCTTCGATGTCGAGTACCACGTCGCCAAGAACACCCTCATCAAGATCGCTGCAAACGAGCACGGTATTGAGGGTCTCGATGATCTTCTCACCGGCCCGACCGCCGTCGCGTTCATCAAGGGCGACGCTGCTGTCGACGCTGCGAAGGTGATGAAGAAGTTCAACAAGGACCACGACGCGTTCGTGATCAAGGGCGGCTACATGGACGGCAACGTCCTGGACGCTTCCCAGGTCGACGCTCTGGCCGAGATGGACAACCGCGAGACCACCCTTGCCAAGCTTGCTGGCGCATTCGAGGGCTCTTTGGCAAAGGCAGCCGGCCTGTTCCAGGCTCCGGCATCCAAGACGGCCCGCCTTGTCGCTGCACTGCAGGACAAGCAGGAAGCCGCATAAACACTCTTTTACATCCGGGCTGTAAACGCCCAACAACAGAAAGGAAGCCACAATGGCTAAGCTCACCAAGGACGAGCTCATCGAGCAGTTCAAGGAAATGACCCTCATCGAGCTCTCCGAGTTCCTGAAGGAGTTCGAGGAGGTCTTCGACGTGACCGCAGCCGCTCCGGTTGCTGTTGCAGCTGCAGGCGCTCCGGCCGCTGGCGGCGAGGCTGCCGCTGAGGAGAAGGACGAGTTCGATGTCGTTCTCGAGGACGCTGGCGACAAGAAGATCGGCGTGATCAAGGTTGTCCGCGAGCTGGTTCCGGGCCTGGGCCTGAAGGACGCCAAGGAAATGGTCGAGGGTGCCCCGAAGGCAATCCTCGAGGGCGCCAACAAGGACGACGCCGAGGCTGCCAAGACCAAGCTCGAGGAGGCTGGCGCAAAGGTCACCCTCAAGTAAGAGCTTTTTGCTTGACGACGACACCCCCGTCGCCGGTATCAACCGGCGGGCGGGGGTTTCGCGTGTCTGGGGGACGAAACGCGTGTACGTTCGGGCGCAAACCGTGCTACCCGGAGGAGCGCACCTGTGATTTGCTACCGAGTTGATGCAGCAAGTGTTTCAGCGCTGTTTGAATACGACGGGTCATTTCATATGTTGCGTATGACTGAGACCCAGGATTTCAACGAGTTCGACGGCCAGACGTTCGAGGTGCTGGAAGTTCGAAAAGACACCGACGGCACCCCACTGCCGCAATATGGCCTGACGGAGGCCCTAGGGGCGTTGGTGGTTGAAAGCGACATAGCTTCCGCGGTCCGTGTCGCGTTGAATCAGGGCGGGGCGAAGATTGCGGAGGCGACGTTTGTCAGCCAGTTCGGCACTTACTACGGGTTCCGCGCTTTTAACCTGTACGAGGAGACGCCGGAGGCACCGGTGTTCCGCACCCGCACTACGCCGTCGAACCCTGACCTGTGGATGGACCAGCTTTACACCCCGCAGTTTGCGGAGTGGCTGAAGGCGAACTTCGACACCCGCGGGCTAAGCATCAACAGGGTGGAACGCGACCCATACTTCTACCGCCCGGACCGCACCTAGAGCGTTTTCGGAAAACGCTGGACATCCGTCTGGGATTTCGGCACGCTGGGTTGCAACGGTGACCCGCCTGGAGGGAGGCGTTTTGAACGAGTTGGTAAACGAATTCGCAGCATCCGTAGGGCTCCACACCCCGGTGCCGTCGCGCTGGGAGGAAATGCCCGATGATTTGCTGGAGCATTACATCGTGGGTATGACGGAGGCTGTTCGGCGAAATGAGTACACGCCAATTGGGGTTGACCAGATGGTGTGTGCCGTCAACGAGTTTCTCAAGGCACGGCATCATCGCTTCTTCGATGAGTTTGAAGAGATCTACTACGCGGTGCCTACCCTGACACCCCGCGACCAGGTGTTTTTCTCGTTGGACCGGTTGGCGGGGACGAAGGGACCATTGCTGGACCGGATGCTTGAGATGTATATGACGGATCGTCGCAGCATCGGGTCCACTAGCGAAATGATCAAAGAGTATTTCCAGCTCATGGTGGCCCGCAAGGGAAAGCAGCGCCACTGGGATCTCATCGCGCAAACCGCGGATACGCAGCGGGATATCGAGATGCTCGTTCTGTTCTCCAATAAGTTCAAGAAGAAATTGGATCGTCGCGGTGTGAATGCGTGGATACCTGAGCTTGATATCACGCAACGCGTAATCAGCGTCCCACCCACTACTGAGGATTAGGAGCCCCAATGATCATTCCGTTTTATGTCGCATTTAGCCAGGACGAATACGAGCAAGCGCAAGCGTCCGAAGCAGAGTCACGCCGGGACACGATCACGGAGGCGCTTGAGACGTCGAACCGTCCGGTGGCGGATATTGACCAGTTCTTCGGCGGTGTTGTCGAGGAATTGAAAGCCAGCCTTGATGAGGAAACTGCCAACAGCATCGTCTTCGGCGCCGCGGATTGGGACGGCGAAAACCTGACCGACGGGATGCGCATCAACACGCCAGACCAGGTAGGCAGCTTCGCCGAGGCGTTGGAGAGCGTTGAGCCGGAGGACTTCGACTCTCCCGACGCCGTGGAAACACTCATCGAGTTCTACACAGCAGCAGCGCAGCGTGGCGACGCCGTTGCGGTGTACTTCAGCTAGAGGAGATTCTCGCGATGGCGGCACTACCTACTCGATACGACACGGTCAGCGACGAAGAGCTGGATGCCTTTGTTTCCGATCTCACTGATCAACTCGCGGTATCCGACCGTGACTTAGATGCGGTGTCCGGCCTGGCCCGAGTCGTCGATGAGCATCTTCGTCCAAGGCATACGAAGCACTTCGACACCATCTACCGCTGCTATCTTGCGGAACCGCGGTTCGCAGTGCGCTTCCACATGTTCCAGTGCCTTGACCGCCTGACCGCGCACGACCCTGAATTGCTGGACCAGATGTTGGAACTCTACGAGCAAGACCACCGCACGGTCGACGCGCCGTACCCACGCGAAGAGATCAAGGGCTTATTCCAGTACCTCTTTGCCACGAAGGGGCATCAGCATCACTGGGATGCGGTAGCGCGGACCGCCAACACCGCGGCTGATCTGGATATGCTCAAAGCCTTGTCTTACAAGCCGAGAGAGACCAATACCAACGGCCTCGATACCTGGCTGCCCGGGCAAATCAGCTCCGAACATTAGACACTACTGCCGTTATGGCGGACCATCTGAACAGGATGTTTGCCGAAAACGGTGGAAATCTTTGCGGAGTTTCGGCACGCTTGACCGCAATGGTGTGATTCCGATGAGCGTCAGGAGGCCGACGCGATGAGTGGTCCGACCCGAAAGCAGCTTGTGGAGCGTTGGGAGGACGCCTGCACGCCTGAGATGTTGCTCGCCCCGTCGCCGTTCGGCTTGTTTGATGGCCGGGAAGATTTTCGTGGTTTTCACTGGACGTACCCGTTGGATAAGTGGGGGTTTCCGAAGAAGGTGTTTTCGGTCAGCGGGCAGACGGTTGACAATGTTGATCTCAGTTATGCGGAGATCAGTCCGTTTACAGCCCGAGAATTCACGCTGACTAATAGTTACGCTAAGCGGGCGAAGATCTTCGTGGCCGACTGGGTGCATGGCAGTGTGGCTGACTGCGAGTTTGAGCGTTGCACGGTGAAAGGTAGGATGCCCTGGCTTAAGACGACTGTGACTAATTGCGTGTTTCGGGCGTGCAAGTTTCCGGAGGTCTTTGCTTGGGGAGCGCGCTACGACAATTGCCAGGCCATTGACATGCGGTTGAAGGGGCCGGTAGGCGGAGGACTTAACAACCCGGTGTTGACCAATGTGACGGTGAGCGGCAAGTGGAAAGAGTGCAGTCTTGAAGAGACGGTCGAGGGGGATCAGCTCGTTGGCTGCGATTTCAGCGAGGTTGAATTTGGCACGGCCAGCTTCAAATACGTGGATATGCGCAAGGTGAAAATCCCGGCAGAGCTGCAGCGCCTCACTGTGCTGAACTGGGAGGATATTCGCGGACGCGTGGTGGAGCTGGTGAAGGAATTACATGAGGCGTCTTCCCAGGGGGAAGAAGCGTTTAAGCAGTCGAGCTTGGCGCTGATCTTCATGGAGGACGACTTCAGGGGACAACACGACGAAGCACCACGGCCCCGTGGCGCCCGATATTGCCTTGAACTCGATGCCTGGGCCGACTGGGGGCATAGTCACGACTACCTGTTGGGGTTGTACCGCGACGCGGGGGCGGAGTTCATGCGTGACCCGTTTGAAGAAAGTGAGGACTAAAGATGAGTATTAATGCAGGGTTTGAATACATCGACGGTGACTGGGAGGTCGGCGATCCGGGTATTGGCCCGGAGGAAGACTGGATGATCAGCGTCGCCGATCTGGACATGTGTTTCATCACCATCAGCACCGCCGACGGTAATAAAGAGTACTTTTTCGGCGCGAACCCCACCCTTGTGGACGGGGTTGAGCCGGAGCACGTCCCTGACTACGACATTGACAGCTTCGAGGCGTTTTTCGCCGAGCGTTACCCGGAGGCGAAGGACGGCATCGCGGAGTTTGTGCGCAAGTACCGCATTATGTCCACGGACACCGAGAGTAAGTTTGACGACGCGGCCAGCGACGGCGGCGACCTTGTTGGCCTGTGGTGCGAGACGCTGGGGCTGCCGAACCCGCTGAGCGCCGCTGCCTAGGGCTGATTAAAGATGTCTGATACCCCGGCAAAGCAACCTGGTCGCCTCGTTCCGTGGAGGTGGCCAATCGATCCGGATGTGCTCGAGCTCTCACTGTCGTGTGTGCCTGATTGGGTGCCGTCCGAGTACCGCGAATTTTTCGACTCGTACAACTCGTTCGATTTCGAACACGGCGAGTGGCTCTATCCGGAGATTCCGCCGGGTGATCCTTTGAGTATCCAGTCGATCCTGAGCAGTGTCCGCGAGGAAGCCGAGGCGTTCGGAGACGACCCTGACGCCTGGTTCCCGGTCGCGATCGTTGGTGATGGCGAGTACGTCGTGTACCACCGCAACGACGACGGTTCGGTCGAGTTTGGCCGCTACCACTTCTGGGACAGGCAGTATCTGGACGGGCCGTATCCCAGCATGGCCGAGTGGATGCGTACTTACGGGGTGGAGCTGTAGATCATGGAATTGCATGCTGTGCGTTACGACGATCGCACGTTCGACGAGCCTAGCGTCGACAACATCAACTTTTCGACGGTCCGGTTCGAGTCCTGCACCATCACCCGCCCGCGCGGCAAACCGGGCAAGGTTGACCATATCGCGTTCGTCGATACTGATTTGTCCAGCCCAGAGTTTGGCTTCCGTGCCGACTGGTTGAGCACCGTTACCGGTTCCACCCTGCGCGATGTGGTGATTGAGGGCCGCGGCGCGCAGTTTCCGATTCGCGCGCGTGTGCTGGATTCGACGATTACTGGCGAGTTGCGCAATGTCGGTTTTGGCGAGCACTACCGCTACGACCAGCTCGACGGCGTCGACTTGTCCGGGTGCAAGCTGGAAAACGTCAGTTTCCAGGGCATCCCGATGGAGCGCGTGAAGCTTTCCCCGGAGGACGAGGCGCTGGTGGTCGAGGATTGGGCGTCGGTCGCAAGCGACGTGTACTCGGTTGTTCGGGAGGCGATGGACAGTCCCGACCAGAAGGTCGAGTACGCGGCCATCGAGATTTTCGACGCCCTCTCGCAGGACGCCTCGCTGTCGCGCAGCTCCAACGGCGGATTCAGTAGCGACGATTCGCTCGACTACGACGAGAGCCGCGGCGCGCGGTATGTCCACGAGCTCGCATTCACCGACAAGCCGGAGTGGTTCATGGATGTGATCCACGCGCTATACCGCAAGGTCGGCGACGGGCGGCTGGTTCCTTTCTTATACCGCTAGCGGTAGTTCGCAGCGCTGGGCCGCCCGCCGGCTGCGCTACACTTTCCCACCATGCTGCCCACTTCCCGCATTCTTTCCGTGTTGCTCGCCGGCGTCGGTGCTGCGCTGGTGGTGGCGGGGCTGTTGGCGCCGAACGTGCTGCTTTCCGGCAACCGACTGCCGTTGGCGCTGGGGGAGGCCACGTGGACCATCACGGACCCGAACGGCACCCGCGACGGCGAGGCGGCGCCGGTGACACGCCAGCTGCACATGGAGATCCAGGAGCCGTCTGATTCCGACACGGCGAGCGTGCGCGTGGGCGACACGCTGCGGGCGGGGGAGTCCGGTTCCGACTTCAATGACCTGCTCACGGCGTCGACGTGGTCGTACGCCGTGGACCGCGTTTCAGGTGCCGCGCAAGGCCCGGCGGAGGCGCTGATGGTCATGGGCATGCCCGCAACACAGGTGCCTATCGACGGCGCGTGGTTGACCTTCCCCGCCCCCGCGCCGCAGGACACCGTCCAGGTCTTCGACGCGGTGCTGCGTGGCGCGGCGCCTGCGGAGTTTGCCGGTGAAGAGGAGATCGCCGGGCGTACGGTGTACCGCTATACCCAACGCATCGCGCCGACGAACGTGGCCATGCGCTACGCCGACCCGCGCAACACGCTCACGCTCGAGGACGACAACGGCGAGCCGCAGCGCACCTTCCTGCACCACGCCGCCGAGCGCGAAATCCTGGTGGATCAGGAAACCGGCGTGGTCGTGGGCATCGACGAGAAGGTGGACGACTACTACGCCGACGCAGAAGGCAACGGCGTGAAGAACGTGGTCACCTATGACGGGGTGATGGACCGGCAGGACGTCGAGAAGCTTGTGCGCAAAGTGGATGATGCGCAGACCGCCGCCGCGGACCGCGGGCTGTGGCGCGTGCTGGCCTGGGTCGGTGCGGCGCTGACCCTTGCGGGCCTGGCGGGCGCGCTGCGGCCGGGGCGTGCGGCGCGTCGCGATTGACCGCGCGCGGACGACGGGTGGTAGGCTTCCGGCAGCAACCGCACGAGTGACCCAGACGGCATCGGGCAACCCGGCGGACCGCAGGCGGGGGCCTTTACAAACGGGGGAGATTACTCTATGGTTGTTCTTTGCGCTGGAAGCCGTCTCCAGTACGCGTAGAGAGCCTTGTGCAACGGATTGAGAAAATCCGATTTGACAAGGTGATTTTGTTGTCTCTGGGGGCGGGTCTTCTAAAGCAGACCGAATGCTAACTTATCCTGCGGAAACGCCACTGGGCCGCGAAGCCAGACGCGGTGCGGTGAGCCTCCGCCAGAGGTGCTGGAAGGACCCAACTTGGCAGTCTCAGACCAGACCATGAACATGGCTGATATCCCCGGGGCTCCCGAACGTTACTCGTTCGCGAAGATTAATGAGCCGATCACCGTCCCCGGGCTTCTTGATGTGCAGCTCGAATCCTTCGCGTGGCTCGTCGGCACGCCGGAGTGGCGCGAGCGCGAGCAGGCCAACCGCGGCGACGATGCACGCATCACGTCCGGCCTGGAGGACATCCTCGACGAGATCTCCCCGATCGAGGACTACTCCGGCAACATGAGCCTGACGCTGTCCGAGCCGCGCTTCGAAGACGTGAAGTACACGATCGACGAGTGCAAGGACAAGGACATCAACTACTCCGCGCCGCTGTACGTGACCGCGGAGTTCATCAACAACGACACGCAGGAGATCAAGTCCCAGACCGTGTTCATCGGCGACTTCCCGCTGATGACGGACAAGGGCACCTTCATCGTCAACGGCACTGAGCGTGTCGTCGTCTCGCAGCTGGTGCGCTCCCCGGGTGTGTACTTCGACGAGACCATCGACAAGTCCACGGAGCGCCCGCTGCACTCCGTGAAGGTCATCCCGTCGCGCGGCGCGTGGCTGGAGTTCGACGTGGACAAGCGCGACACCGTCGGCGTGCGCATCGACCGCAAGCGCCGCCAGCCGGTCACCGTGCTGCTGAAGGCCCTGGGCTGGACCACCGAGCAGATCACGGAGCGCTTCGGCTTCTCCGAGATCATGATGTCCACCCTGGAAAACGACGGTGTGTCCAACACCGACGAGGCGCTGCTGGAGATCTACCGCAAGCAGCGCCCGGGCGAGCAGCCGACGCGCGACCTTGCGCAGTCCCTGCTGGAGAACTCCTTCTTCAAGGCCAAGCGCTACGACCTCGCGCGCGTGGGCCGCTACAAGGTCAACCGCAAGCTCGGCCTCGGCGGCGACCACGACGGTCTGATGACGCTGACCGAAGAGGACATCGCCACCACGCTCGAGTACCTCGTGCGCCTGCACGCCGGCGAGACCGAGATGACCTCCCCGGCCGGCGAGATCATCCCGATCAACACCGACGACATCGACCACTTTGGCAACCGCCGCCTGCGCACCGTGGGCGAGCTGATCCAGAACCAGGTCCGCGTCGGCCTGTCCCGCATGGAGCGCGTCGTGCGCGAGCGCATGACCACCCAGGACGCGGAGTCCATCACCCCGACGTCCCTGATTAACGTGCGCCCGGTCTCCGCGGCAATCCGCGAGTTCTTCGGCACTTCCCAGCTGTCGCAGTTCATGGACCAGAACAACTCCCTGTCCGGCCTGACCCACAAGCGCCGCCTGTCCGCGCTTGGCCCGGGCGGCCTGTCGCGCGAGCGCGCCGGCATCGAGGTGCGAGACGTGCACCCGTCCCACTACGGCCGCATGTGCCCGATTGAGACCCCGGAAGGCCCGAACATCGGCCTGATCGGCGCGCTGGCCACCTACGCGCGCGTGAACCCGTTCGGCTTCATTGAGACGCCGTACCAGAAGGTAAACGACGGCAAGCTCACCGGCCAGATCGACTACCTCACCGCCGACGAGGAAGACCGCTACGCCATCGCCGAGGCCGCGACCCCGATGGACAAGGACAACAACCTCACCGGCGAGCGCATCGAGGTCCGTCTGAAGGACGGCGACATCGGCGTTGTCGGCCCGCAGGGCGTTGACTACCTGGACATCTCCCCGCGCCAGATGGTGTCCGTCGCAACCGCGATGATTCCGTTCCTGGAGCACGACGATGCGAACCGTGCGCTGATGGGCGCGAACATGCAGAAGCAGGCTGTGCCGCTGCTGCGCGCCGAGTCGGCCTACGTGGCCACCGGTATGGAGCAGCGCGCTGCGTACGACGCGGGCGACACCGTCATCTCCAAGAAGGCCGGCGTGATCGAGAACGTCACCGGCGACTTCATCACCGTCATGGACGATGAGGGCGGCCGCGACACCTACATGCTGCGCACCTTCGAGCGCACCAACCAGGGCACCTGCTACAACCAGACCCCGATCGTCTCCGCGGGCGACCGCGTCGAGGCCGGCCAGGTCATCGCAGACGGCCCGGGCACCAAGGACGGCGAGATGGCGCTCGGCCGCAACCTGCTGGTTGCGTTCATGCCGTGGGAAGGCCACAACTACGAGGACGCCATCATCCTCAACCAGCGCGTGGTGGAGGAGGACATCCTCACCTCCGTGCACATTGAGGAGCACGAGATCGACGCCCGCGACACCAAGCTGGGCGCCGAGGAGATCACCCGCGAGATCCCGAACGTCTCCGAGGACGTGCTCAAGGACCTGGACGAGCGCGGCATCATCCGCATCGGCGCGGACGTGCGCGACGGCGACATCCTGGTGGGCAAGGTCACCCCGAAGGGCGAGACCGAGCTGACTCCGGAGGAGCGCCTGCTGCGCGCCATCTTCGGCGAGAAGGCCCGCGAGGTGCGCGACACCTCCCTGAAGGTGCCGCACGGCGAGCAGGGCAAGGTCATTGCCGTGCGCCGCTTCTCCCGCGAGGACGACGACGATCTGTCCCCGGGCGTCAACGAGATGATCCGCGTGTACGTGGCTCAGAAGCGCAAGATCCAGGACGGCGACAAGATGGCCGGCCGCCACGGCAACAAGGGTGTCGTGGGCAAGATCCTGCCGCAGGAGGACATGCCGTTCATGGCTGACGGCACTCCGGTGGACATCATCCTGAACACCCACGGTGTGCCGCGCCGTATGAACATCGGCCAGGTGCTGGAGATCCACCTGGGTTGGCTGGCCAAGGCCGGCTGGACCGTCAACCCGGACGACCCGGCGAACGCCAAGCTGCTCGAGACTCTGCCGGAGCACCTCTACGACGTGCCGGCTGATTCGCTCACCGCAACCCCGGTGTTCGACGGCGCGACCAACGACGAGATCGCAGGCCTGCTCGCCAACTCCAAGCCGAACCGCGACGGCGACGTCATGGTCGACGGCGAGGGCAAGACCACCCTGTTCGACGGCCGTTCCGGCGAGCCGTACAAGTACCCGATTTCCATCGGCTACATGTACATGCTCAAGCTGCACCACCTGGTGGATGAGAAGATCCACGCTCGTTCCACCGGCCCGTACTCCATGATTACGCAGCAGCCGCTGGGCGGTAAGGCCCAGTTCGGCGGCCAGCGCTTCGGCGAGATGGAGGTGTGGGCGATGCAGGCATACGGCGCCGCCTACACCCTGCAGGAGCTTTTGACCATCAAGTCCGATGACGTGGTGGGCCGCGTGAAGGTCTACGAGGCCATTGTCAAGGGCGATAACATCCCGGATCCGGGCATTCCGGAGTCCTTCAAGGTGCTGCTCAAGGAGCTGCAGTCCCTGTGCCTCAACGTGGAGGTTCTTTCCACCGACGGCACCCCGATGGAGCTCGACGGCGACGACGACGAGTTCGATCAGGCCGGCTCCTCGCTTGGCATCAACCTTTCCCGTGACGAGGGTGCAGCGGCGGACACCGCCTAAGCGCCAGGTAGCCGTCGCAAAGCAATTGCTTTTCGACGGCACGACGAACGAACAGCACACATCTAGAAGAAAAGGAACTTTTACGTGTTTGACGTAAACCTCTTCGACGAGCTTCGCATCGGCCTGGCCACCGCCGACGACATCCGCCGTTGGTCCCACGGCGAGGTGAAGAAGCCCGAGACCATTAACTACCGCACCCTCAAGCCGGAGAAGGACGGCCTGTTCTGCGAGCGCATCTTCGGCCCGACCCGCGACTGGGAGTGCGCCTGCGGCAAGTACAAGCGTGTCCGCTACAAGGGCATCATCTGTGAGCGCTGCGGCGTTGAGGTGACCAAGTCCAAGGTGCGCCGCGAGCGCATGGGCCACATCGAGCTGGCCGCTCCGGTGACCCACATCTGGTACTTCAAGGGTGTCCCGTCCCGCCTGGGCTACCTGCTGGACCTGGCGCCGAAGGACCTCGAGCGCATCATCTACTTCGCGGCAAACATCGTCACTTCCGTTGACGAAGAGGCGCGCCACACCGACATGTCCACCCTCGAGGCGGAGATGTTGATGGAGAAGAAGGATGTCGAGGACGACACCAACTCCGAGATCGCGGACCGCGCGCAGAAGCTGGAGGAGGACCTCGCCGAGCTCGAGGCTTCCGGTGCTACCGCCGCTGCCCGCAAGAAGGTGCAAAACGCTGCGGACAAGGAAATGCAGCACATGCGCGAGGCCGGCGAGCGCGAGGTTGAGCGCCTGGACGAGATCTGGACCACCTTCCAGAAGCTCGCGCCAAAGCAGATGATCATCGACGAAAACCTCTACGAGGAGCTCGTCGACCGCTACGAGGACTACTTCACCGGCGGTATGGGCGCGGAGGCGATCCAGACCCTGATCCGCAACTTCGACCTCGACGCCGAGGCCGAGGAGCTGCGCGGCATCATCGCCGAGGGCAAGGGCCAGAAGAAAGTCCGTGCCCTGAAGCGCCTGCGTGTCGTCGCCGCGTTCCAGCGCTCCGGCAACGACCCGGCCGGCATGATCCTGGACGCGATCCCGGTGATCCCGCCGGAGCTGCGCCCGATGGTCCAGCTCGACGGTGGCCGCTTCGCCACCTCCGACCTGAACGACCTGTACCGCCGCGTGATCAACCGCAACAACCGTTTGAAGCGCATGATCGACCTGGGTGCGCCCGAGATCATCGTGAACAACGAGAAGCGCATGCTGCAGGAGTCCGTTGACGCACTGTTCGACAACGGCCGCCGCGGCCGCCCGGTCACCGGCCCGGGCACCCGCCCGCTGAAGTCCCTGTCCGACCTGCTCAAGGGCAAGCAGGGCCGCTTCCGCCAGAACCTGCTGGGCAAGCGCGTGGACTACTCCGGCCGTTCCGTGATTATCGTCGGCCCGCAGCTGAAGCTGCACGAGTGCGGTCTGCCGAAGCGTATGGCGCTCGAGCTGTTTAAGCCGTTCGTGATGAAGCGCCTGGTGGACAACGACTACGCGCAGAACATCAAGTCCGCCAAGCGCATGGTGGAGCGCCAGCGCCCCGAGGTGTGGGACGTGCTGGAAGAGGCGATTTCAGAGCACCCGGTGCTGCTCAACCGCGCACCGACGCTGCACCGCCTGGGCATCCAGGCCTTCGAGCCGAAGCTGGTCGAGGGTAAGGCCATCCAGCTGCACCCGCTGGCCTGTGAGGCGTTCAACGCCGACTTCGACGGCGACCAGATGGCAGTCCACCTGCCGCTGTCCGCTGAGGCGCAGGCTGAGGCCCGCGTGCTCATGCTGTCGTCGAACAACATCCTGTCCCCGGCGTCCGGCAAGCCGCTGGCGATGCCGCGCCTGGACATGGTCACCGGCCTGTACTTCCTGACCATGCTCAAGGGCCCGCAGGAGATCGGCGGCGAGGGTGCGTACGCACCTGCCGACGAAAACGGTCCGGCCCGCGGCGTCTACTCGTCCTACCGCGAGGCCATCATGGCCTACGACCTGGGCGTGCTGGGCCTGCAGGCCCCGATCAAGGTCCGCATCGACCACCTGCGTCCGACCCCGGAGATCGAGGCGGAGCAGTTCCCGGACGGCTGGGAAAAGGGTCAGGCTTGGATGACGGACACCACCCTGGGTCGCATCATGTTCAACGAGCTTTTGCCGTTCAACTTCCCGTACCAGGAAGGTGCCATGGTCCGTAAGGGCGGTGGCGGCGGCAAGGTGCTGCTGGGCGACATCATCCAGTCCATGGTTGAGAAGTACCCGATGATCACCGTCGCGCAGGTGCTGGACAAGATGAAGGACGCCGGCTTCTACTGGGCGACGCGTTCCGGCGTGACCATCTCCATGGCCGACGTGCTCATCCTCCCGAACAAGACCGAGGTCCTCGAGCAGTACGAGAAGGAAGCCGAGGCCATCGAGCGCAAGTTCTGGGAGAAGGGTGCGCTGACCGAGGAGAACCGCTACGACCGCCTGGTCGAGCTGTGGCAGGACGCCACCAACAAGGTGGGCCAGGCCGTGGAGGACCTGTACCCGGACGACAACCCGATTCCGAT
Organism: Corynebacterium sp. ACRQP; assembly: GCF_022345915.1. Taxonomy (NCBI): domain Bacteria; kingdom Bacillati; phylum Actinomycetota; class Actinomycetes; order Mycobacteriales; family Corynebacteriaceae; genus Corynebacterium; species Corynebacterium sp. ACRQP. Next base: position 21,067 of record NZ_JAKRMZ010000007.1, read on the forward strand.
GATCGTGAAGTCCGGTGCTGCCGGTAACATGCGCCAGATCTGGACCCTGGCTGGCATGAAGGGCATGGTCGTGAACTCGCGTGGTGAGTACATCACCCGCCCGATCAAGACCTCCTTCCGCGAGGGCCTGTCCGTGATGGAGTACTTCAACAACTCCCACGGTTCCCGTAAGGGGCTGGCCGATACCGCGCTTCGTACCGCGGACTCCGGCTACCTCACCCGTCGTCTGGTGGACGTGGCGCAGGACGTCATCGTCCGCGAGGAGGACTGCGGCACCCGCCAGGGCGTCAAGGTTCCGGTTGCGGTCGAGTCCGGCGGTTCGTTCGCGCGCCACGACCTGGTCGAGACCTCCGTGTCCGGCCGCGTCCTGGCTGCCGACGTCAAGGGTGCCGACGACAAGGTCATCGCCGAGGCCGGCACCGAGCTGACTGAAGAGCGTATCGACGAGCTCGTGGCCGCCGGTGTCACCGAGATCAAGGTCCGTTCCGTGCTGACCTGCCAGACCCCGACCGGTGTCTGCGCCAAGTGCTACGGCAAGTCCATGGCGTCCGGCCAGCTCGTGGACATCGGCGAGGCTGTCGGCATCGTGGCTGCGCAGTCCATTGGTGAGCCGGGTACGCAGCTGACCATGCGTACCTTCCACCAGGGCGGCGTCGGCGGCGACATCACCGGCGGTCTGCCGCGTGTGCAGGAGCTGTTCGAGGCCCGTGTGCCGAAGAACCGTGCCCCGATCGCATCCGTGGCGGGCACCATCTCGCTCGAGGACGAGGGCAACTTCTGGACCCTGACCATCCACCCGGACGACGGCTCCGACGTGGTGGTCTACGAGAAGCTGTCCAAGCGCCAGGGCCTGGCCCAGGTGCGCCGCCCGATGGAGTCCAACCCGGAGGCCATGATCGAGCGCGGCCTGCGCGAGGGCGACCACGTCGAGGTGGGCGAGCGTCTGCTCCGCGGCGCTGCCGACCCGCACGACGTGCTCGAGGTCCTCGGCCGCCGCGGTGTAGAAAAGCACCTGATCGACGAGGTCCAGGCTGTGTACCGCACCCAGGGTGTGTCCATCCACGACAAACACATCGAGATCATCATCCGCCAGATGCTGCGCCGCGGCACCGTCATCGACTCGGGTTCCACCGAGTTCCTGCCGGGCACCCTGGTGGATCTGTCCGAGGCACGCCAGGTCAACGCCGCAGCTGTGGCGGACGGCGGCGAGCCGGCGGAGATGCGCTCCGAGATCATGGGCATCACCAAGGCCTCGCTGGCCACGGAGTCCTGGCTGTCGGCGGCCTCCTTCCAGGAGACCACCCGCGTGCTCACGGACGCCGCGATCAACAAGCGTTCCGACAAGCTGATCGGCCTGAAGGAGAACGTGATCATCGGCAAGCTGATCCCGGCCGGTACGGGTATTTCCCGCTACCGCAACATCCAGGTCAAGCCGACCGAGGCAGCGCGCTCCGCGGCGTACTCCATCCCGACGTTCGGCGACTCCATCTACGGCGACGAGGGCTACGGCGAATTCACCGGCGCCTCCGTCCCGATGGACGAGTTCGGCTTCGAGGAGCTGTAACACCAGGCCCAGCATTCTGGCTTAGCTAGGTCTGCTTGAGAAACGCCCGGCTTCCCCGCGAAGGGGAGGCCGGGCGTTTTGCTTTTCGACGAACGTGCCCCCCTGAGCGAGGGGATGGTCCAAACGCTGACCCCACCCCGCACCTTTGCTCATCGATGGGTTCCGTTTGTCGTTCCGTCGTCGACAGATCAAGGCATTAGCCTTCCGGAAGTCAGGACTTCGGTATTCCCGAACTTCGGAGTTAGTTGCGGATACGATCGTGGTGTGAAAAGCAAGTCATCGCGTAAAACCAGTACCGAGCTAGCGAGGATGCGTGTGGTCGCTGCTGCTTCGCTGGTGGCGTTAATGGGAGTGGTGGGGCTAGGCGGCGGCTTTCTCTCCGCCAATCCGCAAAAGGTAATAGTTACGGATGGCGAAACAGAGGGAACGTCTCCGGTGTTGATAAAAGCTGCCCCGTTCGAAATGGAAATTCAGCGATCATACATTGTCGACAGTGCCCGTGTGATCGAGATGAATATCGTGAACCACGCTACGGTTCCGATATCAGGACCTGACTTTGTCCGGGGGTTTAAGCTTCTGGATTCAAATCGCCGCGAGGCTGATCTCCCATTCGTTCCCAAGAGTGCACACAGGATAGAGACTGGAGTGCCGCTAGAGAAAATCCCCCGCGGTTCTATACCTCCATTCAATCCGAATGTGCCAGCTAGAATTGTGCTTGTTTTTGAAGACGTCTCTGATGATGCAGACCTATCATTTGAAGTTGCAGGTGCTGACCAGCTCCAAATCTGGTCGCGAGAGTATCGAAGGACTCCACTCGATGGGTCGACGGGATGGTGGTTGGGCGATCCAGTAGCGGAAGTGGCGTTCGAATGAACTATTTCCAATCGCAAAAGGCCGTTGTCGCGGGCATCGCCTCATTATTCATCCTTTTTATCGGGATCGAGGTCCAAAAGCAAATTCCGAACCGTGTTGATCTTGTTTATTCCACCTTCGATTTTGAAAGCAGCGCGCCGCTCATCGGGGAAATAGGCGAGATTCGCACTGTCTTGGCCACCCAAGTAAATGGTTCCTCTACCGAGGGGAGGTGGGTCGTTATCGATTTTTCACGAAAAGCGGACGAACCCTTCGGGCTGCGAGGTGTAATTGAAGATTCGGACGGAACCCAGTATTTATCAACTTTTCCGATGAGCTATGGATGTGGTTTTGGGTATCCAGGTCTAGCTAGACATTGCGTACTTGCTTTCGAGGTCCCAAGCGCTTTCACCGCCGATGATGTGTCGTCGTCAAATCTTTTGATTTATGGGGCTAACTCGAAAATGAGTCCCAGGATCGTTATCCCAATCGGCCAGGTGTCTGAGGAAGATGAGATTGTGCGTGAAGGGTTGACTATATGACCAAACGATGGTGGGTAAGAGCATTGTTGGCAGTGCTGGTTATGCTTGCAGCCTCCGCACAGCCGTATTTCATGATTTATAAGCCCGAGTCGTGGAGCCGCGAACATCTTCTCTACGCGGAAGGTTCCAAGCGGTTCGATCTGCCCGTGCAGGAAGTGGAAAACATTGCCAATCTCCCTAGGGTCGCTGAGGTCGAACTCCGAGGTTTCGAGCAAATTGAGGACGACAACAGCTACGGCGTGGAAGTTCCAGACGAGTTCGACGGTTGGCTTTTGCTCACGCAATGGAGCGCTCCTACACATTCGATACTCAGTGGTTGCCAGATATGGTTTACCGGTTCGGATGGGAAGACTTACGGAGATATGGAGATTTTGCTCAGCGACCTTATGCGGCGTTCTACCGCGATCCCCGAGGAGATCAGGACCACGGCAGGCTGCACTCCGCCTATGCAAAGTGGGCCCCGTTACGCATGGGACGATGGGAGGCTTGAGAATGAGTTCCCGCGTCCGGAGGAGTGGGAAAACCTATTTTCGGTCGTAATGCCAGACGGAGTGCACCCGACAAAACTCCACTTCGGGTGGAGACAACCGCACTACGTCACCTTGGAGCTGCCTGACTCAAAACCGTTTATAGATGATCTTGTTGGGTCGTCTTGAGAAAAATGATCGAAAGCAGACGCGATCAGGCTAATCACTACGACGAGGTAGACTGCCTTTGCGCAAATGAGGATATACGGCCCGGCTACCTCGCTAACTAACTCCTCTTGAGGCCCGACTATCGCACGTCCAAGCTTGATTAAGCCGATCTCAATAAAATTGGTGAGAGTGAAGACGAGGCAAAAGACAGCCAACGGGAAGGCCCCGGAATGTGTAAGTGACCGAATTCCGGCCCAAGTCGTTTTCAACGGTTCAAAAACTGGTTGCATTGCTTGAGCGCGCAACCTGGATCCTTGGGGCCTACCGCGGTTGGTATTTTGTGGGTTAGTTTGGAAACTAGGCAGAGACCCAAACACGATGACGGCGAGCGTCAGCCAGGCTATCGGCACAGCCACGAATTGAAAGGCGTACTGTGCCTAAGTAGTGAACCAAGCAGCCATGCTTGGAAAGAACCCTGAAGAAACATCCCAGCCAGCGGAGGCGTTGCTAATGCTCTGGAATACTGGAGCCACACTGCGTCGGCTAAGTACCCATCGCTGAACTTGTAGAGTCACAAAGGCCGACCCCGTGGACATCCACAACACTTCGAGGTAGGCCGCGATGAGTTCGAGGACGCGATTCGGCCCGCTCTGTGCCATTAAGTGTCCGAGCAATTTACGAAGCAGAACAGTAACCACAACGAGCGAAATTAGGAGTGGAGTGCTGTTTATAAATGAGCGAGAAGTATCTGCATCAACCCCATGGTTCCAAATTTCAGTCGTAGTGGCGGCATACCTGAACGTCGCGAGGTCGTCGCTGAGCATCCCGTGGGATGCGTAGGCACTTAGAAATGGCACCAGTAGGGCGCCTACAGAGAGCAATCCACCCCTGTGAATCCACTGCTGCGCAGGGAAAGGGCTGGACTCGAAAGAGCGAAGAGACGGTGTGAGAAACCACAAACCGAAAATCATCGAGACCATCACGCATGCTGGCGCGAGAGGCATAATCAGCATCGCTGCGAATGAGCTAAAGGACGATATCCAAGTGGCGAACCAGATAACCGCTTGACGGCCTGCGAGGCCCAAGCTGACTGCGGTAACGATTTGTGGCAAGTGGTGGCCCAGCATCCGTAAGGCTTGCCCGGGTATAGCGAGAAATTCGGAAAAAGCCCCCAATAATGCACCGTAAAGCGCACTTGAGTCTCTAGCCATGCATGGGAGTTTAGCTTCAGAACTCGGTAGAGGACAGATAAGAGGATTCTGAACCCGCAAAACTGATGTTGAGCAGAATTGAATCTTCCGCTCTACCCCACCCGGGCGCCACGGGCCGCGCGCGTGATGCCCACGCCGCCCATCAGGGCGAGGCCGCGGACACGGATCACGGGCGCGTCGGCAGGCAGCTGCGCGACGGGGACGGTGCAGGACGGGTGGTCTTCGATGCCGAAGCCGCCCATGATGCCGATGCCGTCGTCGATCACGCGGACGTCGTCGGGCACGATGATGTCGATGCCGCCCATGATCGCCACGGCGTTGACCGTGGTTTCGTGGGCGGCGAACCGGGCTTCGCGCAGGTCGAGTGCGTTGCCGCCCATCAGGGTGAGGGAGGTGTGTGTCGGCGCCATGAGCCACTGGCCGGTGCGTTCGGACCCGCCCATGACTGACAGCGTGAATGCGGAACCGCCGCTTTCGCCTGTGACCAGCGCGTGGGATGGGGCAACTTCCCGGTCCGGGCGTTTGACGGGCGAGAGGTCCTCCACCAGGCCGGGAAGTTCGTCGGCGTAGGTGGCGGCGTAGAGGGCGCGGGAGCGTTCGTCGAACTCGGCCATGGTGATCTGCCCGTCGGCGAAAGCGTCTTGGAGGTGTTTGGCGGCGGTGTCGCGCTCAGCGTCGGAGGCGCGTTTGCGGGGCGGGGTGGGGTTGTCCATAACTTGGACAGTAGTTGCCGAAGGTGGCGTCGGCAGGCGAAAGGCACGCGAATATTGCCGCATTCTGCTTAGATTCCACGTGTGAGCGAAAAGTCGGCGAAGCACCAGCCCGTGCGGGGGTTGGCGAAGTCGGTCGCGGCGGACATCGGGACGAGGACGAACGCGACCGTCGCGGGCTTGCTTGCGCTCGCCGGCGTGACAGGGCTGGCCGGCGGGTTCGAGGAGGCGGCGCCCGAGCAAGTCGTCACCGCCACCGAGACGGCGGAGCCGCAGGAGCTGGACGTTTCGCCGTTGACCGTCCAGGTGCAACGCACCTACGTCCTCGACGGCGCGCGGGTGGTGCACATGCGGCTGACCAACACCGCTGAGCGGCCCATCTACGCGGTGCAGTGGCACCAGGCGTTTGATCTGGAGGATTCAGCGTCGGAGGAGCAGCCGAAGTTCCAAAAGATCGACGCGCGCCTCACCAGCGACGAGGACTTCGAGAGCGTCCCGCTGCCGGACAACCAGCTGCTAAACCCCGGCGTGCCGCAGGACATCGCCCTCGTGTTCAGCGGCGAAGACGCCGGCGACACGCTGGTGGTGTGGTCGATGGAGTACCGCAAGTCCTTCCTGGACGGCGACAAAACCTGGTTTGCCAAAGAGCGCGTGGCGGAGGTGGAGCTGCGATGAATTTCCGCAGGGTGTGGACCACCGCCGCGGCACTCGCGTTGCTTGTGCTGGGCATGCAGCTTCGCGACGTGCTGCCCAACGCCGCCGACCGCGCCGCCGCAAGCTTCGACTACGCCAACTCGGCCCCGATCATCGGCGACGTGGAGGACGTGCAGGTCACCGTGGCGGAGACCTTCAACGGCACTGCCTCCAACGCCAGGTGGGTGGTGGTGGACTACCAGTTCACCCAGGACCAGGAGGTGTTGCTTGGCGCGGAGATTGAGGCGGCCGGCGGGAACCTCTACGCGCCGGAGAACACCCCGGGCAACGCGTGCGAGCTGACCTACCCGGGGCTGCGCAGCCCCTGCACGCTGGTGTTTGAGATGCCGGAGGATGAGGTCGAAGCCGCCACGCTGTATTTCTACGTGGGCAACCGGATGGGCCCGCGCGTGGTGGTGCAGCTGCCGGAGACGCAGCGGCAATCCCGGGTGACCCGTGAGGCGGTGTGGTTGTGAGGAAGCTCTGGTGGGCAAGCGCGCCCGTGGCTGCCGGTCTGATGCTCGCGGCGTCGTCCCAGCCGTACTTCAGCCTGGTCAGGCCGTGGACGTGGTCGCAGGAGCAGGTGATCGCCGCGGGCGCTGCGGGCAGCTTCGACCTGCCGGTCGCGGATTTCGACGGCGCACGGCACCAAGCGGACGTCGAGGTGCTCGGCTTCCAGGCAGTGGAGGACGAAAGCCAGATCGGCCTGCACTCCCCGGAGGGATTCACCATCTGGGCGGTGTTGACGCAGTGGCACGCGCCGGCGGAGTCGGTGCTGGAGAACTGCCGCATGTGGGTGACCGGCTCGGACGGCAAGGAGTATCTGCGCAAGGACGGGCTGTTCGGCACGCCCATCGACGACTTCAGCGCCCTGCACGCCTGCACCCCGCCGGGGGAGGCCGGCCCCGTGGTCCGGGTGGACGAGATCGGTTCCACCGGACAGCACCTCGAGCCGGGTGATCCGCGCCCGGACGAGTGGCGCAAGGTCACCCCGCTGGCGCTGCCGGACGGCGTGCAACCGGTCAAGCTGCATATCGGGTGGGACTTTCCCCACTACGCCACGGTGGTGCTGCCGGAGCCGAAGGTCTACGTGGATTCCCCTTCTTTCGGCGAGTAGCTGTGCCGCAGGAAGAAGTCCAGGCCTGAGGCGATTAGGCACACCACCACCAGCAGGTACACCGCCCGCGCGACCACCAGCAGGTAGTTGAGGACCTGTTCCGCGGCCATCTTGCTGTCCACCGGGCCGATGAGGGTGCGCCCAAGCTCGACCACGCCAAGCTCGACGCTGGTGGCCAGCATGAACACGATGCAGAAGATGGTCATGGGCACCAGCCCCGCCCGCGCAAGGGTGCGCAGCCCTTTGAGCGTCGCCTTGATGGGCCCGACCACGGGCTGCAGCGCCTCGTCGACCGCATGCTTGGCCTCGTTGTGGGCGGCGGCCTGCATGCGTTTGCGGATGCTTATCGACGCCCCCTCCGGCGCCTCCTCGACCTTCGCATCTTCCGCCTTCTTGGCGGCGAGCGTGGTGCCGAAGACCACGGCGCCGAGCGTCAGCCACGCAATCGGAACGGTCACCAGCTGGTTCAGCGTCGGAAGTTGGTCGGCGAGCCAGCCCCACGCGTCGCCAAGCACGCCGGTGTGCTCAGCGACGTCGGTCTTCAGTTCTTCGTAGCGTTGGTGAGCCGGGGCCAGGCTGCGGCGGGAAAGCGCCCAGTCCTGCACGGCGCTGAGCCGGTTGGTCAAAAACACCGACACTGTGGTCATCCACAGCACTTCCAGGTAGGCGGCGAGATAGGTGAATCCGAGTCCCTTCTCCGCCAGGACGAAGTAGCCGATGATTTTGCGCAGCACTATGGTGCCGGCGATCAGGCCGATCAGGGCGGCGGTGTCGTCGATAAATGCGCGCGTGAAGTCCGCTTCGAAGCCTTGGTTGAAGTACTCGTCGTAGGTGGTGGCGCGGCGGAACGCGGCGAGGTCCTCTTTGAGCAGGCCGTGGGTGGAGTACACCGTGAGGAAGCTGATCAGCATGCCTCCGGCGGAAAGCAGGCGCACCCGGGAAGAGCCGTCTTTGCGGTCCGGAAACGTCGCCGCGAGGAACGGCAGCGAGGGGCGCAAAAGCCACAGCGAGAAAATGATGGCCAGCATCACCATCAGCGGCGCCAGCGGCATGACAAGGCTGGCGGCGAGGCTGCTGAATGTGGAGAGCCACACCGCCAGCCAAATCACGGCCTGGCGCCCGGCAAGGCCGAGGCATACCACTGTGACCAGCTGCGACAGGTGGCGAAACAGCAGACCCGCCGCGCGTGCCGGAATCACCGCGGACTCAACAGCAACGTCGCGCAGCGACTGGGAGACACCCGTCCAAGGAGCCATGGCAGCAGTGTAACCGGGCGACCGCGGACACGCAGTTTGCTTTGCGACGTTCCTTCGGTGTACCTTTAGCGAGGTTTCGCCCGTATCTTGCGGCGCGAAGTACTCGAACTCCATGCGACTCGTTCACACGGGAGTTCATGCAATCGGCAGGGCCCCGAAGAAGAGCCCCCATTTTTGCATGTATGGCCGGGTGTGGGCGGGACGCGCTAACAGAAAGAGCGTGAATGCCTACTATTCAGCAGCTGGTCCGCAAGGGCCGCCACGATAAGTCCACCAAGGTGGCGACCGCTGCGCTGAAGGGTTCCCCGCAGCGCCGCGGCGTGTGCACCCGCGTGTACACCACCACTCCGAAGAAGCCGAACTCTGCTCTGCGTAAGGTCGCCCGTGTGCGCCTGACCTCCGGCATCGAGGTTTCCGCATACATCCCGGGCGAGGGCCACAACCTGCAGGAGCACTCCATGGTGCTCGTGCGCGGCGGTCGTGTGAAGGACCTGCCGGGTGTGCGCTACAAGATCGTCCGCGGCGCTCTGGATACCCAGGGTGTGAAGGACCGCAAGCAGGCTCGCTCCCGTTACGGCGCGAAGAAGGGACAGTAAACAATGCGTAAGCAGCAAGCACCGAAGCGTCCCGTAGTCAAGGATCCGGTTTACAACTCCGAGCTGGTCACCATGCTGGTGAACAAGATCCTGCAGGACGGCAAGAAGTCCACCGCAGAGCGCATCGTTTACGGCGCGCTCGAGCAGTGCCGTGAGAAGACCGGCACCGACCCGGTGGGCACCCTGGAAAAGGCCATCGGCAACATCCGTCCGGACCTCGAGGTTCGCTCCCGCCGTGTCGGTGGCGCGACCTACCAGGTCCCGGTCGACGTCAAGCCGGCCCGCTCCACCACCCTCGCACTGCGTTGGCTGGTCACCTTCACCCGTCAGCGCCGCGAGAACTCCATGATGGAGCGCCTCGCCAACGAGATCCTGGATGCTTCCAACGGTCTCGGCGCCTCCGTGAAGCGCCGCGAGGACACCCACAAGATGGCCGAGGCCAACCGCGCCTTCGCCCACTACCGCTGGTAGTCGCTGGAGCAAGGCGAAGCATGGAAACCCGGAAACTGCATACCCGCTTCCTAGGGAAGCGAGCTGGTGCGTTTCCGGGTTTTTCCAGCTGAGTCGGACCTCACGCTGCCACTTCCGCGATGTAGTGGCAGAATTGACAAAGGACAACTGACCGACATAGGCGCCGACAGGCGTCGACGACTTCAAAGTTGGGGTATTTAACGTGGCACAAGAAGTGCTTAAGGACCTGAACAAGGTCCGCAACATCGGCATCATGGCCCACATTGACGCCGGTAAGACCACCACGACCGAGCGCATCCTCTTCTACACGGGCATCAACCGCAAGGTTGGCGAGACCCACGATGGCGGCGCCACCACTGACTGGATGGAGCAGGAGAAGGAGCGCGGCATCACCATTACGTCCGCTGCTGTGACCTGTTTCTGGAACAACAACCAGATCAACATCATCGACACCCCGGGTCACGTGGACTTCACCGTCGAGGTGGAGCGCTCCCTGCGCGTGCTGGACGGCGCTGTTGCCGTGTTCGACGGCAAGGAGGGCGTGGAGCCGCAGTCCGAGCAGGTGTGGCGCCAGGCTGCGAAGTACGACGTTCCGCGTATCTGCTTTGTCAACAAGATGGACAAGCTGGGCGCTGACTTCTACTACACCGTCGGCACCATCGTCGACCGCCTCGGTGCGAAGCCGTTGGTTATGCAGCTGCCGATCGGTGCTGAGGACGACTTCGACGGCGTCGTTGACCTCATCGACATGAAGGCCCTGCTGTGGCCGGGCAAGGTCGAGACCGGCACCCCGCCGCAGATCCAGGAGATCCCGGAGGATCTCAAGGAGAAGGCTGAGGAGTACCGCGAGAAGCTGCTCGAGACCGTCGCAGAGTCCGACGAGGAGCTCATGGAGAAGTACTTCGGCGGCGAGGAGCTGACGAAGGAAGAGATCCAGGCGGCCATCCGCAAGATGACCATCGCTTCCGAGATCTACCCGGTGTTCTGCGGTACCGCATACCGCAACAAGGGCATCGAGCCGATCCTCGACGCTGTCGTCGCATACCTGCCGAGCCCGATCGACATCGGCGACGTCCACGGCACCTCCGTCGACGGTGAAGAGGAGCTGACCCGTAAGCCGTCCGTCGAGGAGCCGTTCTCCGCTCTGGCGTTCAAGATTGCCGTCCACCCGTTCTTCGGCAAGCTCACCTACGTGCGCGTCTACTCCGGCCAGGCCATCCCGGGCGAGCAGATGCTCAACTCCACGAAGTCCAAGAAGGAGCGCGTGGGCAAGCTCTTCCAGATGCACGCGAACAAGGAGAACCCGGTCGAGCACGCCGACGCCGGCAACATCTACGCGTTCATCGGCCTGAAGGAAACCACCACGGGCGACACCTTGTGCAACCCGGATCACCCGATCATCCTCGAGTCCATGGACTTCCCGGACCCGGTGATCCAGGTGGCCATCGAGCCGAAGACCAAGGCTGACCAGGAGAAGCTGGGCACCGCTATCCAGAAACTCGCTGAAGAGGACCCGACCTTCACCGTTCAGCTGGACGAGGAGACCGGCCAGACCGTCATCGGCGGCATGGGCGAGCTGCACCTCGACGTCCTGGTGGACCGCATGAAGCGCGAGTTCAAGGTCGAGGCGAACATCGGTTCCCCGCAGGTTGCGTACCGCGAGACCATCCGCAAGAAGGTGGAGTCCCTGGACTACACCCACAAGAAGCAGACCGGTGGTTCCGGCCAGTTCGCGAAGGTCATCGTCACCATCGAGCCGTACTCCCCGGACCCGGAGGAGCTGGAAGAGGGCGAGTCCGCTTCCTACAAGTTCGAGAACGCCGTCACCGGTGGCCGCGTGCCGAAGGAGTACATCCCGTCCGTGGACGCTGGTATCCAGGACGCGATGCAGTACGGCTTCCTCGCCGGCTTCCCGCTGGTGAACATCAAGGCCACGCTTGAGGACGGCGCTTACCACGACGTCGACTCCTCAGAAATGGCGTTCAAGCTCGCTGGCTCCCAGGTGCTGAAGGAAGCTGTCGCCAAGGCGAAGCCGGTCCTGCTCGAGCCGGTCATGGCCGTTGAGGTTGTGACCCCGGAGGAGTACATGGGCACCGTCAACGGTGACATCAGCTCCCGCCGCGGCCAGGTCTTCGCTATGGAGGACCGCTCCGGCGCGAAGGTCGTCAAGGCGAAGGTGCCGCTGTCCGAGATGTTCGGATACATCGGCGACCTGCGTTCCTCCACCGCCGGCCGCGCGAACTTCACCATGGTGTTCGACTCCTACGCTGAGGTTCCGCAGTCCGTCGCTCAGGAGATCATCGACGAGCGCAACGGCAACAAGTAGTTGCCGCCCGCCCCTCCTCACGGGTCCGCACCGCGTGCCAGCGGTGCGGCGCGGATTCCGCGGAGGCGGGGTGAGAGGGCAGCGGCCGCGCTGAGGAACCGCCCACTAACCGGGCGGTGTCTGAGCCGGCCGTTACCCTCTAGGTCGATCCGGGGGAAACGGCAAGGCCGGTTTGAAAAACGGCCGCTGGAAACCTAGGATCTTGTAACTGGCACATTGTGAAATGGCTCCCGTATCCGTGCCCTACGCTGGGCGCGGGCCGGGGCGTATGTAAACCACGTGGCTGCGAAGGTCGTAGTCACCATGAAGTCCAGGAGGACAACAGTGGCAAAGGAAAAGTTCGAGCGCACTAAGCCGCACGTGAACATCGGCACCATCGGTCACGTCGACCACGGCAAGACCACCACCACCGCCGCTATCACCAAGGTGCTGGCAGATGCTTACCCGGAGGAGAACAAGGCCTTCGCCTTCGACGCAATCGATAAGGCTCCGGAGGAGCGCGAGCGCGGCATCACCATCAACATCTCCCACGTGGAGTACAACACCCCGAAGCGCCACTACGCTCACGTGGACGCCCCGGGCCACGCCGACTACATCAAGAACATGATTACCGGCGCTGCTCAGATGGACGGCGCAATCCTCGTGGTTGCTGCTACCGACGGCCCGATGCCGCAGACCCGCGAGCACGTGCTGCTCGCTCGCCAGGTCGGCGTTCCGTACATCCTCGTCGCTCTGAACAAGTGCGACATGGTCGACGATGAGGAAATCATCGAGCTCGTCGAGATGGAGGTCCGCGAGCTGCTGGCCGAGCAGGAGTACGACGAAGATGCTCCGATCGTCCACATCTCCGCTCTGAAGGCTCTCGAGGGCGACGAGAAGTGGGTTCAGTCCGTCATCGACCTCATGCAGGCTTGCGACGACTCCATCCCGGATCCGGAGCGCGAGACCGACAAGCCGTTCCTGATGCCGATCGAGGACATCTTCACCATTTCCGGCCGCGGCACCGTGGTTACCGGTCGTGTGGAGCGTGGCGTGCTCAACCTCAACGACGAGGTCGAGATCATCGGTATCCGCGAGAAGTCCCAGAAGACCACCGTCACCTCCATTGAGATGTTCAACAAACTTCTCGACACCGCTGAGGCCGGCGACAACGCAGCTCTGCTGCTCCGTGGCCTGAAGCGCGAGGACGTTGAGCGTGGCCAGGTTGTCATCCACCCGGGCGCTTACACCCCGCACTCCAAGTTCGAGGGTTCCGTCTACGTCCTGTCCAAGGACGAGGGCGGCCGCCACACCCCGTTCTTCGACAACTACCGTCCGCAGTTCTACTTCCGCACCACCGACGTCACCGGCGTTGTGAAGCTGCCGGAGGGCACCGAGATGGTCATGCCGGGCGACAACGTCGAGATGTCCGTCGAGCTGATCCAGTCGGTCGCTATGGACGAGGGCCTTCGCTTCGCTATCCGCGAGGGCTCCCGCACCGTCGGTGCTGGCCGCGTCACCAAGATCCTGGACTAATTCCAGACCTGGTGTAACCAGCTGACGTAAAAGCCGTCTTCCCCGCCGGGGAGGGCGGCTTTTCGCATGCGCTAGGCTCTCATGCGTGCACGACCCCACCCGAATCCCACGCCTGACCCAGGCGCTGCAGCGTGCCTGGGAGGGCCAGCCGGACCTGAACTTCGCCCAGCTCATCGGCGTGCTGCAAAACCGCGGCCTAGGGTGGGGCACAACCGACGACGAGACCATGGAGCTCTTTGCGGCGATGGAGCGCGAGCATCCTTCGCTTATCGACGCCACCGCCGGCCCCCACACCATCACCACCCTCAACCCGCCGCACCTGGTGACCATCACAGGCGGCTATGTGGTGGTGCGCAGCGGCACCGATCCCGAACGTATGCCATCTGTGTGGCGGATGGGCGGGATGCGCAAGACCGGCCCCGGTCTTCCGTTAGTCGTCTCCGACGAGGAAGGCGTGGAGCACCGCCTGGGGATAGTGTCGTTGTTGGAGCGGATTGCGGGGGAAGCGGAGGCGTCGATAAGCATCGCGCAATCGGCGGTGGGCAGTAGGCGCTGGCTGGTCCAATTCAGCGACGGCGCGCGAGCCGTGGTGGGGCAGCGCATCCGCCTCTGGCGGGTAGACGGGCGGGCAGTGGACACCAAACGTATCGCCTGGAGCGAGATTCTGCGCTGCGAACCTGGTGCGGAGATGGAAATAGCCCCAGCGGGCGGCGGGATGCCGGTCTCGCTGGGGCTGGTGCAGCTCGTGCTGGAGTTGGAACGCTAGGCGGTAATCCGATCCAGCTGGAGCTTCCACACCGAGTCAATGTCCATGGTGTGATTAGCCATGCGGAAGTCCTGATCCGCGGCCTCGATGATGCGCACGGCATCATCGAGCGGGTACTCCGGGTTGGCAAAGACGGTGAACGTCGCGGTCGGACGCTGGCCCACCATCGCCACCTTGCTGGACGCGCGGCGGATCTCGTTGGCGTCCTCCAGGGAGGAGCACGCTGCCTCGGCAACCCGCTGGACGTTGATGACAGTCTCGCCGTGCTCCGGATCCGCAGGCAGGATGCCACGGTTCGAAAACGCGCGGGACCGGATGTTCGCCAGCAGGATCCACAGGCCCAGGATTGCCGCCACGACAGCGCCGATGATCAGCGCGGTGACGTAGTGGTCCTGGTAAGCCAGGTCGATCAGGCGGGTGCGGTCGAGGTAGTCGGCCGCGTCGACGAGGTAGGGGATCTGCCAGTACTCGGCGACCGGGAAAAGGCCAGCGGCGATCAACAGCAAACTGAGCAGGAAGAGCACTAGTCGGTTGAAGAAGCTGAGTGTCTTCGTCATCGCGTCACCTCCGGGGTCGTCGTGGTGGCGGGCGCGGACTCCGTAGTGGTCTGAGGCGCGCCTGAACGCTGGGCAGTCGATTGCTGCGTAGCAGGGCTGGGCAGCAACTTCACCGACACAGCCGGCGGGGTTTGCAGGGCATGGAACTCACCGTTCAAGGATTGGGTGATGCGCTCCTGCATGGCGGCGCCGGATCCGTCGTCGACTACTTGCACCTTCACATTCTTGCGGTTCGCCTTCGTGCTCACCTGTTCACCGCCGAGGTCCCCGCGGGTGGTGAACGTGGCCTTGCGGGCGATGTCCACCGGGCGGGTCCAAATGGAGGCGGGGGAGTTCACCCGCACGTAGCCGTGCGGGCGCGGCTTGAACGTGAAGAACAACAGGATCAGGCCGAGCAGCACCAGAATGATGCCCACGACAACTGCCGTCACATCGGCCTCAAAGGAACCGAGGAAGTCCCAGGTGCGGCCCAGCCAGGAGTCCGACGGGGCCTCGTCGCCGTAGAAGTGGTACCACAGGTCGCGCGCCGCGACGCCAGCCAGCGCGAGCAGCAGCAGGCTAATCAGCACCGCGAACCAGCGCGAGGCCGGGTTGCCCAGCGGCTCGTCGCCCGGGTGCGGGCCCACTGCTTGAGCTGGGGGTGCAGTGTTAGCGGGAGCGGTCATAGTACTTCACCACCGGTTCAATCGTGATCTGCTTAAGCGGCTTCGGCGCGGGCGCCGTGGGCACCACTACCGGCTGCGGCCCAGGTGCGGAGGAAATCGGGGCGCGCGCCACCGGCTCCACCACGATGGGCTTGAGCGGCGGGCGGTTGACCGTGATCTCCTTCAGCGGAGCGCGGCGCGGCAGCGGCACCTCGCGGGGCTGGGCGAAACGCTGGACGTCCACAGGCTTGAGCGCCTGCAGTGGGGGCAGCTGCGGATGGCGGGCGACAAGCTCGTTCGCCTGCGGCGACCACGGCTGCACCGGTTCCGGCGGGAACGGGACCCGCGCCTCCGTCGGAGAGGTGTGGATGGCAACGAGGCGCTGCGGCTCCGGCACCTCGGGGGAGAACGTGCGCACTGGCTCCGGGGTCTCCGGAGTAAACGTGCGCACCGGCTCCGGCTGGTCCGGGTGCTCCACCTCGATTGGGGCGGGGACGACCACATCCCGCATGTCTTCGACGAGCGAGCGCGCCTCGATCGGCATGAGCTGCTCGAGTGGCTTGGTCACGGGGTGCTCCACGCGGGTCGGGGAGACCTCGATGGGGGTCGGGATCACGAAGGCTTCGTGCTCCGCCACCTGGTCCCAGGTCACGCGGCCGGTGTCGGGGAGGGTTTCCACATTGGCCACTGTGACCTTCACGCGCGAGACGTCCAGGCCCACCAACGTGCGGATGTGCGCGATGATGGTTGCGCGCACAGCGTCGGTGATGGCAGCTACCGGGGCGGGGTAGGAGGTGGCAATCTCGGTGTCCACCGCCACTGTGCCCGTCGCCTGGTCCAGCCGGGCGTGGATGCGCGGGAAGCTGCGTCCCGCGAGCCCGGCCAGCTTCGCGTCGATGGTCCGGCATCCCGGCACCGCCGCAGCTGCCACCTCAGCGACGCGCTCGATGGTGCGCTCACTGACGTGGTAGAAGGAATTATCCATTAGCTTCGGCCTCTGCCGGTGCCGTTACTCAGGGCCGCGGACAGGTCCAGACGGCCGTCGAGCTGGGCCCCGACAACCCCGCCGATGATGGTGAACAGCAGCAGCCAGAGCAGGCCCGGCCAACCGCCGAAGGTGACAAAGAAGGCGATTACAACACCGATGAGGATGCCGGTCAGCGCCTTGTTAGCAAAAAGATTCATAATAAAACCACGTTTCGGGTTATGAGGTTGGGGCGGGCAGCGCTACTGCGCGTCGCCTGCGACAACGTCCACGAACTCCGCATCGGATGCGCCGAGAACAGCCGCCCGGACATCCTCGGCCACGTCCTGCACCTTGCGGCCGGATGCGACGTCGAAGACGAAGTGGACTTCAAATCCGGTTCGGCCGTCCCGCGAGATGGCCTTCAGGCCTTCAATGCGGGTGTTGGGCAGGTAGGTCGCAATCTCGCCGACGCGGCCGCCGTGCAATGCGGCGACCCCGTCGACAGCGACGGCGGCATCGCGGACGCCCTCCGCAACCTCGCGGCTAACGGGGGTGTACGCCATGGCTTACTGGTTGATCGGCTGGTTGACAGCCTGGTAGTTCGCGTTGGTGTCCTCGAGCTGCTCGGCGCCCTCCTGCTCCGGCAGGTGCACGTCGTGCACGGTGACGTCCACGCGGTCCACGATCAGGCCGGTCATGCGGGTGATGGCGACGGTGACGTTCTCGCGGATAGCGTTAGCCAGCTCGTGGATGGCCACGCCGTACTCGGCGATGATGGCGACGGCGACGGAAGCGTGGCCGTCCTCGACCGCCACGTTGACGCCCTGCTGGACGTTGGTGGAGGAGGTCAGGGACTCGCGCACAGCGCCCCACATGCGGGCAGCGCCGCCGCCCAGGTTGTTGACGCCGGAGACCTCACGGGCAGCGATGCCTGCGATCTTGCCCACAACGTTGTCGTCGATGACGGTGGAGCCGTGCTCGGTCTCCAGGTTCTCGTTGCGCGGGCGGACCTGCTCCGGCTCCACTGCGGTGGAGGAGGAAGCCGGGGTGTTAGCGCCGGTGGTCTTTGCGGTGTTTGCAGAGGTCTCGTTAACGTTCTTGTCGGCCATGACGGTCCTTTCAATCTGTAAATACTGTGCATCCGTGACCTCCGGATGTGAGGCGCACGGTCTGGAAATAAAGGGTACACAGATCTAATCGCTCGGGCTGGGGTGAGGAGAAGGTGATACCAAGTTGCAATATTTGTGGGCTCGCCGGAGGTTCGTCGTGAAGCGGGGCTTGTGCTTCCTGCAACCTTGTGTTTTAATACCCAGGTTGCCTTGACATGGGCCGGGTGAAACCGGCCGGTGGCCAGGCAAACATGACACCTTCCAACCGGAAGAAACCGGAGAAGGGCCATGGCAAATTCACAGCGGCAGTACGCAAGGGTCACGCGCCCTTCCGAGTCTGACACCCAGGCATGTGCTTATAGACGGGCACGCCTTGGCGGAAGCACTGAAACAGCATGAATTTGCTCGGTCACCTTCCGGACGTGTCATGGCAGTCAGAAACGACACTGGCGTTGAGCCAAGGGCCCAGCCCGGACAACGTTATAGAGAAACTAGAAGCTACAAACCCCACCGCTTCGCCCGTTTCTCACTCCGTTCGAAATGAGCGGGAGAGAATAAGGACGAACGTGGGGATGCGAGGAAGAGGTAAGCGTGGCGGGACAGAAGATCCGCATCAGGCTCAAGGCTTACGACCACGAGGCGATCGACGCATCCGCGAAGAAGATCGTCGAGACGGTCACCCGCACGGGTGCCCGCGTCGTGGGCCCGGTGCCGTTGCCCACCCAGAAGAACGTGTACGCCGTTATTCGTTCTCCCCACAAGTACAAGGATTCTCGCGAGCACTTCGAGATGCGCACTCACAAGCGCCTCATCGACATTCTCGACCCGACGCCCAAGACGGTGGACGCGCTCATGCGCATCGACCTGCCGGCAAGCGTCGACGTGAACATCCAGTAGAGCAATCCCCAACGTAAGTAGTGGAGAACTAACAACATGTCTGAGAACCAGATCAAGGGCATTCTGGGCAAGAAGCTCGGCATGACCCAGATCTTCGACGAGGACAACCGTGTTATCCCGGTTACCGTCGTCGAAGCTGGGCCGTGCGTGGTCACCCAGATCCGTACCCCTGAGACCGATGGCTACTCCGCCATCCAGATCGCCTACGGCGACATCGATCCCCGTAAGGCAAAGAAGCCACAGGCCGGCCACTTCAAGAAGGCCGGCGTGAACCCGCGCCGTTTCGTCGCCGAGATCCGCATGGAGGACACCTCGGGCTACGAGCTCGGCCAGGAATTCAACGCAACCATCTTCGAGGGCGACACCTACGTGGACGTCGCCGGCACCACCAAGGGCCACGGCTACGCCGGCGCCATGAAGCGCCACGGCTTCGCCGGCCAGGGTGCCGCACACGGTAACCAGGCTGCGCACCGCCGCGTGGGCTCCATCGGCGCCTGCGCAACCCCGGGCCGCGTGTTCAAGGGCACGCGCATGGCAGGCCGCATGGGCGGTAACCGCGTTACCACCCAGAACCTGAAGATCCAACGCATCGACGGCGACAACAACCTCATCCTGATCAAGGGCGCCATCCCGGGCGCAAAGGGTTCCGTTGTCACCGTCAAGACCGCAGTGAAGGGCGGTGCTCACGCATGACGAACCTGACGCTTGACGTCCACACCGCTGACGGAGCCACCAAGGGCTCTGTCGATCTCCCGGCCGAGTTCTTCGACCGCGAGGCTTCCGTGGCGCTGATGCACCAGGTTGTGAACGCACAGCTTGCTGCAGCTCGCCAGGGCACCCACGCGACGAAGACCCGCGGCATGGTTTCCGGCGGCGGCAAGAAGCCGTTCCGCCAGAAGGGCACCGGCCGCGCACGCCAGGGTTCCACCCGTGCGCCGCACTTCACCGGCGGTGGCACCGTGCACGGTCCGCAGCCGCGTTCCTACGCGCAGCGCACCCCGAAGAAGATGATCAAGGCTGCCCTCGCAGGCGCTTTGACCAACCGCGCACAGAACGAGCGCATCCACATCGTGGAGGACCTGGTTCCGGGCCAGACCCCGTCGACCAAGTCCGCCCGCGCTTTCATCGAGCGCCTCACGGACCGCAAGTCGGTTCTGCTGGTGATCGGCCGTGATGACGTGAACTCCCGCCTTTCCGCAAGGAATCTGCCGGGCGTCCACATCATTGAGCCGACCCAGCTGAACGCATACGACGTACTCAACGCTGACGATGTCGTGTTCTCGGTCGAGGCGCTGCACACCTTCGTCAACCGCGGCAAGGAGCTCGCTACCGCCGCTGCGGAGGAGGAGAAGTAAATGGCTAAGATCGCGAACCCGCGCGACATCATCATCGCGCCCGTGCTCTCCGAGAAGAGCTACGGCCTGATGGAGCAGAACACCTACACGTTCTTCGTCGCTCCGTCGGCCAACAAGACCCAGATCAAGATTGCCGTGGAGCAGATCTTCGGCGTCGACGTCGCATCGGTGAACACCGCTAACCGCGAGGGCAAGCGCAAGCGCTCCCGCACCGGCTACGGCCAGCGCAAGGACACCAAGCGCGCCTACGTCACGCTCCGCGAGGGCAGCGACTCCATCGACATCTTCGGAGGTGCGACGGCCTAACGGCTATCGCACAGCGAAGAGGACGATAGAAAAGGAACCATTATGGCTATTCGCAAGTACAAGCCGACAACTCCGGGTCGCCGTGCCAGCTCCGTTTCCGCGTTCGAGGAGATCACTCGCTCGACCCCGGAAAAGTCGCTGCTGCGCCCGCTCCCGAAGAAGGGTGGCCGTAACTCTCACGGCCACATCACCACCCGTCACCGCGGCGGCGGCCACAAGCGCCGTTACCGCGTGATCGACTTCCGCCGCTCCGACAAGGACGGCGTGCTGGCAAAGGTCGCTCACATCGAGTACGACCCGAACCGCACCGCAAACATTGCGCTGCTGCACTACTACGACGGCGAGAAGCGCTACATCATCGCGCCGAAGGGCCTGACCCAGGGCACCGTCGTCGAGGCTGGTCCGAACGCCGACATCAAGGTCGGCAACAACCTGCCGCTGCGCAACATCCCGACCGGTACGACCATCCACGCTGTGGAGCTCAAGCCGGGTGCTGGTGCCAAGCTCGCCCGCTCCGCCGGTGCGTCCATCCAGCTGCTGGGTAAGGAAGGCAACTACGCAGTCCTGCGTATGCCGTCTTCCGAGATCCGTCGCGTGGACATCCGCTGCCGCGCCACCATCGGTGAGGTCGGCAACGCCGACCAGATCAACATCCGCTGGGGCAAGGCCGGCCGCATGCGCTGGAAGGGCTGGCGCCCGACCGTGCGTGGTGTGGTCATGAACCCGGTCGACCACCCGCACGGTGGTGGCGAGGGCAAGACCTCGGGTGGCCGCCACCCGGTGTCGCCGTGGGGCCAGAAGGAAGGCCGCACCCGCAACCCGAACCGTTATTCCAACAACATGATCGTGCGGCGCCGCCGCTCGAAGAAGCGCTAAGAGGAGGTAAACAGACATGCCACGTAGCCTGAAGAAAGGCCCGTTCGTCGACGAGCACCTCCTCAACAAGGTGGACGCTCAGAACGAGGCTGGCACCAAGCAGGTCATCAAGACCTGGTCGCGCCGTTCGACCATTCTCCCCGATTTCATCGGTCACACCTTCGCCGTCCACGACGGCCGCAAGCACGTGCCGGTGTTCGTCGACGAGTCCATGGTCGGCCACAAGCTCGGCGAGTTTGCACCGACCAAGACCTTCAAGGGTCACGTCAAGGAACAGAAGGGACGTCGATAAGCAATGGCTGACACCATCACCACTGCATCCGCGACGGCCAAGTTTGTCCGCGTCTCGCCGATGAAGGCCCGCCGCGTGCTGGCACTCGTCCGCGGCAAGGACGTTGCCGAGGCCCTCGCGATCCTGAAGTACGCACCGCAGGGTGCTGCCAAGGACGTTGCGAAGGTTGTCGCCTCCGCAGCGGCCAACGCTGAGAACAACTTCGGCCTGGACCCGCGCACGCTCGTCATCTCCGAGTGCTACGCAAACGAGGGCCCGACCATGCGCCGCTACCAGCCGCGCGCCCAGGGCCGCGCCTTCCAGATCCGGAAGCGCACCTCCCACATCACCGTTGTTGTCGAGTCCAAGGAAGGGGCCAAGTAATGGGCCAGAAGATTCACCCGCACGGCCTGCGCCTGGGTATCACTTCCGACTGGAAGTCCCACTGGTACGCCGACAAGAACTACGCTGACTACGTTGCGGAGGACATCAAGGTCCGCGAGTACCTCGAGAAGAACCTCGAGCGCGCCGGCATCTCCGACATCGTCATCGAGCGCACCCGCGACCGCGTGCGTGTGGACATCCACACCGCTCGTCCGGGCATCGTCATCGGCCGCCGCGGCGCTGAGGCAGACCGCATCCGTCGCGAGCTGGAGAAGCTCACCGGCAAGATGGTCGCGCTGAACATCATCGAGGTCAAGAACATCGATGCCGACGCAACCCTGGTTGCACAGTCCATCGCTGAGCAGCTGGTAAACCGTGTCGCGTTCCGTCGCGCCATGCGTAAGGCCATCCAGTCCGCGATGCGCAACCCGCAGGTCAAGGGCATCAAGGTTATGACGTCCGGCCGTCTCGGCGGCGCGGAAATGTCCCGTGTCGAGCGCTACCACGAGGGTCGCGTTCCGCTGCACACCCTGCGTGCAGAGATCGATTACGGCACGGCAGAAGCACACACCACCTTTGGCGTCATCGGCGTCAAGGTGTGGATCTACAAGGGCGACGTCGTGGGCGGTGTCCGCGAGTCCGAGCTCAACGCTCCGAAGAACGAGCGCGGTGGCCGTGGCGACCGTCGCCCGCGCCGCGGCGGCCAGCGTCGCCAGCGTGCAGAGCAGAAGAAGGAGGGCTAATTCATGCTCATCCCTAAGCGCGTGAAGTACCGCCGTCAGCACCGTCCGCACCGCACGGGCGTGTCCAAGGGCGGCAACAAGATCACCTTCGGCGACTACGGCCTGCAGGCGCTCGAGCCGGCGTACATCACCAACCGCCAGATCGAGTCCGCACGTATCGCCATCAACCGCCACGTCAAGCGTGGTGGCAAGGTGTGGATCAACATCTTCCCGGATCGTCCGTTGACCCAGAAGCCGCTCGGCGTGCGTATGGGTTCCGGTAAGGGCCCGGTGGAGAAGTGGGTGGCCAACGTCAAGCCTGGCCGCATTCTTTTCGAAATGTCCTACCCGAACGAGGAGACTGCAATCGAGGCTCTGCGCCGCGCTGGCGCGAAGCTGCCGTGCAAGGTCCGCGTGATTAAGAAGGAGGACCAGTTCTAATGGCAACCGGTACCCCCGCATCTGAGTTCCGCGAGCTCAACGACGATGAGCTGCGCACCCGTCTGACTGAGGCGAAGGAAGAGCTGTTCAACCTGCGCTTCCAGCTCGCGACCGGCCAGCTCACCAACAACCGCCGCATCTCCACCGTGAAGCGCGACATCGCTCGCATCTACACGGTGCTGCGCGAGCGCGAGCTCGGCCTGTCCGTTGTCCCGGAGTCCACGGGAGCTGAGGCATAACCATGAGTGAGGCAAACGTGACTGAGAACACCAAGGTCAAGGCAGTGCAGAAGCGTCGTCGTGGCTACGTTGTGTCCGACAAGATGGACAAGACGATCGTCGTCGAGGTTGAGGACCGCAAGTCCCACGCCCTGTACGGCAAGATCGTGCGTACCACCACCCGCGTGAAGGCACACGACGAGGAGAACACCGCCGGTATCGGCGACCTCGTCCTCATCGAGGAGACGCGTCCGCTGTCCAAGGACAAGCACTTCCGTCTCGTCGACATCATCGAGAAGGCTCGCTAAGAGCACCTAGCTTTTCGACGTCGTACCCGTCCAACCTCGTGTTGGGCGGGTTTTTCGTGTGTTTGACAACTGTTCACCCGGATTTCGGCGCTCTTTTACTCGTGTTGAGTAACTTCTTCCAGGCCAAACTCTGTTTACGTTTCCCGGGAGAACTCATGCCTATCAAGGGTATTAACCTGCTGTTCCAGTCCAAGCGCTCGTCTTTGACCTGTACCTACAAGTGCGGCAACGCGTGTGCTGGCGATTGCACCAACGATTCCGACAACCCGTACTTCGGCGACCTGATGTCCCGCCGCGGCGTGCTGAAGGCATTCGGTGCTGGCACCGTGACCCTCGGCGGCGGCGCACTGCTCGCCGCCTGCGGCGTCGACGAGGATGTGGCGGAAACCACCGAATCCGCGACGGCCACCTCCACCAGCACCGAGGTTGCGAAGGCTGAGATCAAGCCGGCTGCTGGCATGCGTTTCGACGGCGTGCAGCCGAACGAGAAGGACGAGGTTGTCGTCCCGGCGGGCTACGACACCTCTGTGTTGATCGCCTGGGGCGACCCGGTGTACGAGGACGCGCCTGAGTTCGACCCGAACAACCAGACCGCCGCAGCTGCAGCCCGCCAGTTCGGCTTCAACAACGACTTTGCGGGTCTGATGGAGCACCCCACCGACAAGAACCGCATGGTTTACGTCTGCTCCCACGAGTACTCCACCGAGCCGCAGATGCTGCCGAACTACGATCCGGAGAACCCGACGGACGAGCAGATCAATATCGGCATTGTCAGCCACGGCCACACCGTCCTCGAGGTGTCCAAGGACCCCAAGACCGGTGAGCTCAAGCGCGAGTTCGGCCCGCTGAACCGCCGCATCACCGGGGAGACCGAGTTCAAGATCGTCGGGCCGGCTGCCGGCCACGACCTGCTCAAGACCTCCGCCGATCCGACCGGCACCACGGTCTTCGGCACCTTCAACAACTGCTCCGGCGGTGTGACCCCGTGGGGCACCTTCCTTTCTGGCGAGGAGAACATCGACCAGTACTGGGCCAACGCCGCCGCCGTCACCGGTGAGCGCCCGGCCGCGGACGTGAAGCGCTTCGGCGTGTCCGAGAACGCGTCGCAGCGCAAGTGGGAGCGCCTGCACGACCGCTTCGACCTGGCGAAGGAGCCGAACGAGTTTAACCGCTTCGGCTACCTGGTTGAGATCAACCCGTACGATCCGGAGTCCGTCCCGGTCAAGCACACCGCCCTGGGCCGTTTCAAGCACGAGGCCGGCAACGTCCACGTCACCGAGGACGGCACCGTGGTGTGCTACTCCGGCGACGACGCGCGCTTCGAGTACATCTACAAGTTCGTCTCCTCCAAGAAGGTCAAGGAGGGCGACATCGCCCACAACATGGCAATCCTCGACGAGGGCACCCTCTACGTCGCCAACCTCGAAGGTAACTCCGAGGCCGGCGAGATCACCGGCGACGGCGACCTGCCCAAGGACGGCGACTTTGACGGCACCGGCAAGTGGATCCCGCTGCTGACCGCCCATGCCGACGGCACCGCCGAGTCCCACGTGGACGGCTTCACCGGCGAAGAGGTGGCCATCTACACCCGCCTCGCCGCAGACGAGGTCGGCGCCACGAAGATGGACCGCCCGGAGGACTTCGAGGTCAACCCGGTCAACGGCAAGCTCTACGTCGCGCTGACCAACAACAGCTACCGCGGCGCCACCGGCGAGAACGCCAAGAAGAGCAAGGAAGACGTCACCGAGTACGCGCCGATCCGCGAGAACAAGAACGGCCTGGTCATGGAGATCGAGGACGACTACGCAGGCACCGAGTTCAAGTGGAACCTGCTGCTCGTCTGCGGCGACCCGAACGCCGCGTCGACCTACTTCGGCGGCTTCCCCAAGGAGCAAGTGTCCCCGATTTCCTGCCCGGACAACGTCGCGTTCGACTCCCACGGCAACCTGTGGATCTCCACCGACGGCAACGCGCTCGGCACTAACGACGGCCTGTACGCCGTCGGCCTCGAGGGTGAGAACCGCGGCCAGGTGCTCTGCTTCCTCACCGTGCCGTACGCCGCTGAGACCTGTGGCCCGATCGTCACCGACGAGCTGGTCCTGGTCAACGTCCAGCACCCAGGCGAGGAGGACGACGCCACCTTTGAAAAGCCCGCGTCCCACTGGCCCGACGGCGGCAACTCCGTTCCGCGCCCGGCCGTGGCACAGGTGTTCCGCACCGACGGCCAGAAGATCGGCATGGAGAAGGCCTAAACGCTAGATGCCGTTTGCTCGAACCCGCCGTTGTCCACACTCGTGGCCCGTGGCGGGTTTTCCACTTTCTACAGACAACTAAACTGGAGTAAAATTTTTCCCCATGTGTGGAATCGTTGGATACGTAGGCGCCGGCACCGCTGAGCGCGACGCGAAAAATGTCATTGTCGAGGGACTGCGCCGCCTCGAA
The DNA here is from genome assembly GCF_022345915.1 of Corynebacterium sp. ACRQP. Lineage (NCBI taxonomy): Bacteria > Bacillati > Actinomycetota > Actinomycetes > Mycobacteriales > Corynebacteriaceae > Corynebacterium > Corynebacterium sp. ACRQP. The sequence goes on from NZ_JAKRMZ010000007.1 coordinate 46,818, forward strand.
TACCGCGGATACGACTCCGCCGGTGTCGCGGTTGCCAACAACGGCGTCATCGAGTGCCGCAAGAAGGCCGGCAAAGTTGCAGACCTGGAAGCCGAAATCTCGGACAACCCCATTGCGGCTTCCAAGCTCGGCATCGGGCACACCCGCTGGGCAACCCATGGCGGACCGACCGACGCGAACGCCCACCCGCACGTCGTCGGCGACGGCCGCATGGCTGTGGTCCACAACGGCATCATCGAGAACTTTTCGGCGTTGAAGGCGGAGCTCGTCGATAAGGGCTACCGCTTCGTCTCCGAGACCGACACCGAGGTCGCTGGCACCCTGCTGCTGGACATCTACGACAAGGAAGCAGACGGCGACCTCACCCGCGCGATGCAGCTGACCGCGCAGCGCCTCGAAGGCGCCTTCACCCTGCTGGCGATCCACGCAGACCACCCGGACCGCATCGTCGCAGCGCGCTGGAACTCCCCGCTGGTCATCGGCGTCGGCGAGAACGAAAACTTCCTCAGCTCCGACGTCGCCGGCTTCATCGAATTCACCCGCGACGCCGTGGAGATGGACAACGGCCAGATTGTCACCCTGACCGCCGAGGGCTACGAGGTCTGCGACTTCGACGGCAACCCCGCCGAAGCCAAGCCGTTCACCGTTGAATGGGACGTCACCGCCGCGGAAAAGGGCGGCTTCAACTCCTTCATGGAAAAGGAGATCCACGACCAGCCCACCGCCGTCCGCGACACCCTCTACGGACGCTTCGACGAACAGGGCAAGCTCATCCTCGACGAGCTGCGCATCGACGAATCCGTGCTGCGCTCCATCAACAAAATCATCATCGTGGCCTGCGGCACCGCCTCCTACGCGGGCCAGGTGGCGCGCTACGCCATCGAGCACTGGTGCCGCATCCCGACGGAGGTGGAGCTCGCCCACGAGTTCCGCTACCGCGACCCGATCGTCAACGAACGCACCCTCGTGGTCGCCGTGTCCCAGTCCGGTGAAACCATGGACACGCTCATGGCCGTGCGCCACGCCCGCGAGCAGGGCGCGAAGGTGATTGCCATCTGCAACACCGTCGGCTCCTCCATCCCGCGCGAGGCAGACGCGTCGCTGTACACCTACGCCGGCCCGGAGATCGCCGTGGCGTCGACGAAGGCGTTCATCTCCCAGATCGTGGCCGCCTACCTGCTCGCCCTGTACCTGGCACAGGTGCGCGGCAACAAGTACGCCGACGAGATCCGCCAGATCGTGGACGAGCTGCAGGAAATGCCGGACAAGATCCAGCAGGTGCTGGACAACGAAGGCCAGGTCAAGCAGCTGGGCCAGGACATGTCGGACGCGAAGTCCGTGCTGTTCCTAGGCCGCCACGTCGGCTTTCCAGTCGCTCTCGAAGGCGCGCTGAAGCTCAAGGAGGTGGCATACTTGCACTCCGAGGGCTTCGCCGCTGGCGAGCTCAAGCATGGCCCGATCGCGCTCGTGGAGGAAGGCCAGCCGGTGTTCATCATCGTGCCGTCCAAGCGCTCCCGCAATAACCTGCACGCCAAGGTCGTCTCCAACATCCAGGAGGTCCGCGCCCGCGGTGCGGTGACCATCGTGATCGCGGAAGACGGCGACACGGACGTGGAGGCATACGCAGACCACATCATCCGCATCCCGCAGTCCGCCGGCCTGATGCAGCCGCTGTTGTCCACCATCCCGCTGCAGATCTTCGCCTCCTCCGTGGCGGAGGCCCGCGGCCTGAACGTGGACCAGCCGCGCAACCTGGCTAAGTCCGTGACGGTGGAGTAGGGTTTGCCGCGCTTTCCTGGCGTCGGGCTCGGGCGGTTTCGTCTGGGCCCGGCGCCGTTCTTGTGCCGGTTTCGCGGATCGTCTAGCAGCGCATAGAGGAGTGCTAGACGATCATTTGTTGGGCGCGGCGTTTGCCCAGGTGATGTTGGAAATAGTTGTCGTTAGCAGCGTGATCGTATAGCAGCGGTAGCGAGCCGCTAGACGATCCGGGCCTCAGTGGGATTCGGGAGACCACGCCGCGCCGGGGTGCGCGCGGCGGAACTCCATCATCCGGTGGAAGACCTCAGCTGCGCCTGCTCTTTGGCCCTGCGTCTCGCTGAGCGCGCCACTGCCGTCGGGGAGATCTGTCGGGGCGAACACGCCAGGGCGCAGTACTTGAGCGAGAAAAGAGGGATCGGCAGTTGCAGCGCCGACGTATCGGGCAGCGTGTGCCTGGGTGGCGTCGATACGCGTCCAGTCCACCGCCCAACCTGCAGCGCGCAGCATCTGATCGAAGAAGTACCGCTGTGTGCGGGAGTTGCCGTCGCGGAACGGGTGCACGATTGTGAGCTCGCTCCAGTGATCTGCGACGGTCCGCACCGCAGACTCGATTTCTGACGACGAAGGCGGCAACTTCGCGATGCGGCTCATGACCCGGTCAAGCTCAGTGTCGACGTACTGCGCCCGGCACATGGCCATTCCCATTGCGCCGACCTCCTCGGTGCGGATCTCGCCGGCCCACGGGTAGATGTCTTGCATCAGGTAGTGGTGGGTGCGCAGGAGTGATTCGCGGGTGAACTCGGTGAGGGGAGGGCCGAGCTCGAGCTCACCCAACCGTTGCGTAGCAAGGCTCCCAGCGATGCGTTCTAGCTGCGCGGGATCTGAAATCCCAAACAGGTTATCGGGTGCTTCCCGGCTCTGTCGGGCCACGATGCTTAGGCCACGCCGGCGATACGTCGGCGCAGTTCGTGTGCGCGTGGCGAATCGCCCAGCCCCTCGCGCTCCAAGACAAGCAATACTGCCTCGTCGGCGGAGACCTCGCTACGGAATTGCCGTCTTAGCAGCGCTTCGTCTTCGGCTGATAGGGGTTGCCCCGCCATGACCATGGAAGCGTTCACGGCGGCAACCTTTTGGTCTTCACTGCGCGGGTCGGTCATGGTGCAGCATTTTACCTGTTCAGGAGTAGAAGCGGAACCCTGCGGATCTGCTAGTTCCGCTTTGGACGGCACTAGCAGATCAACTGTCCAAGTTTTTGTTTATGCAGGTGATGTTGAAAGGCGTTGTCGGTAAGAGCGTGATCTGCTAGTTACCTGGAAGAGGGCGGGGCGGGGAACTAGCAGATCCGCGCGCCGGGGGTGAGAAGACGATGCCAGACCGGAACCCCACAGACCCGCGCAGATCCGCGCCTACGCCAGCTCGTGCAAGTACGGGGTGTCGGCGCCAGTGCGGGAAACGGTGATGGCGGCGGCGCGGGCGGCGAAGTCCAGGATCTCGCGCCACTCGCCTTCGCCCAGCGCCAAGAGTGCGGAGCGGTCGAGGCCGCGGGCGTCGAACTGGTGCACCAGCGCGGCCATGATGGTGTCGCCGGCGCCGATGGTGTCCGCGACCTCCACGGTGGGGGCCTGCACTTCGCAAACACCGAACGGTGCACGGACACGGATGCCTTCGCCGCCGAGGGTGGTCACCACGACGGGCACGTGTGAGGTGTCGCCGAGGAATTCGACTTCCTCGTCGGAAAGCTTCAACACCGTGACCGATTCCAAGAGACCGCGCAGGAACAGGCGGTGTTTCTCCGAGGAAAACGCGGGCCGTAGGTTGGGATCCAGGCACACGATCGCGCCGTTGTCGGCGCTGACTCGCGCGGCCTCTGCGTAGCGCAGCGAGCCGGGTTCCAGGGCCAGGGACAACGTGCCGAACACTGCGTAGCCGCTCTCCACCGGCACCGGTTGGGCGAGCCGGTCCGCGGTGCCGTTGACGTAGAAGGTGTAGGAGGCGGAGCCGTCGTCACGCAATGCGGTCACTGCGAGGGTGGTGGGCTCGCTGCCGCTGGGGCATTTCGAGAGGTCGACGCCTTCGTCGATGAGTGATTGCCGCAGCGCCGCGCCGTACGCGTCGGATGAGAGGCGCGACTGGAACGCCACAGGAGAGCCGAAGCGCCCGAGCGCGCGGGCCACGTTGAACGGGCCGCCGCCGAGCGCCGGGGTGAGCGGCGCGAGCGGGCCGGGGGCGGACGGCACGAGGTCGACCAGGGCTTCGCCGTACACGGTGATCATGCGTCATAGAATAAACACATGTTGTACCGGCCGAAACACCACCTCACCGCGCCTCAGGGCAGGCTCAACGACCCTAACGGGATGATGTTGCTCGGCGATGAGCTGCATGTGTTCTACCAGCACGACCCGTCCTTTCCCGCCCAGCCCAAACGCACCGGCTGGGGGCATGCCGTGACCACGTTGGGCTCAGGCGTGTGGCGGCACTTCCCGGACGCGCTCTACCCGGGCGTGTCGTACGACGAGAACGGCTGCTACTCCGGCTCTGGCGTGGTGCACGACGGCCAGATTCGCCTGTTTTACACCGGCAACGTCAAACGCGACGGAAAGCGGCTGACCAGCCAGAACATCGTGGACGTGGGCGGCATCGAGGGCCCGATGGGCGGAACCTACCGCCGCCGCGGCACCAATCCCGCGATCGATGGCCCCGCGGACGGCTACACCGCGCACTACCGCGACCCGCACGTCACCCAGGCGCCGGACGGCACGTGGCGGATGGTGCTTGGCGCCCAGCGCGAAAACGGCACCGGCGCCGCTGTGCTCTACACCTCCGACGACCTGGACAGGTGGCAATTCGCCGGCGAGATCGAGTTCGCGGGCCTGAACTACAACGTCGCCTCGGCCTACATGTGGGAGTGTCCAAACCTGCTGCGGATGCACGATCAGGCCACGGGCGAGACGCGCGACGTGTTCGTGTTTTGCCCGCAGTTTCCGGATTCGGACGAGTGCGGGTACGTCGTCGGCAAGCTTGAAGGCCTGCGGTTCGAGGTCGAGCGGGATTTCACCCCGCTGGATTACGGCTCGGAGTTCTACGCGCCGCAGCTCATCAGCGACAACGACGGCGGCGCGCTCATGCTCGGCTGGATGGGGCTGCCCGCGCGCGACGACACCCCCACCTTCCCCGCGGAGGGGTGGGTGCATCAGCTCACGCTGGTCAGGGAGCTTTCGCTTATCGACGGCCACCTGGCCACCGCCCTGCAGATCCCGGACGCCCACGACATGCTGCTCGAGCGGGTTGTACTGGGCGACCGTGCGTGGTCGGCGGACCTCGTCGCCGAGGGGGAACACGTCGGCGCCACCGTGACCTGGCAGCCGGACGGCCACGGGCGCGGAACAGTGTTCGTCGACGTGGCAGGACGCATCCGGTGGGCCGAGTGCGCCGCGGGTGAGCTGGTGCTTACTGCGGACGGCGCGGCGGTGGAGTGCACCGCGGGCGACGGGGAAGTCGCGTTTTCTTTTGCCGTCTTTGCTCCCGGTGGGGCGCAGTGGTCGGCGCTGACACCTCAATAGGAAGGAACAACCGTGCAACACAAGGACGTGGCCAGCCGAGTGCTGTCCGCCGTGGGCGGCGAGGACAACATCGTCGGCGCGGCGCACTGCGCCACGCGCCTGCGGATGGTGCTGAAGGATTCTTCGCTGGCGGACACCGCCGCGCTGGAAAACGACCCAGACCTCAAGGGCGTGTTCGAAACCGGCGGGATGTACCAGATCATTGTCGGCCCTGGCGACGTGGACAGGGTGTTTGCGGCGATGGACGGGATGACGTCGAGAAGCATTGCGGTTTCCACCGAGGAGCTGAAAAGCGTGGCGGCGAACCAGGGCAACTGGTTCACCCGCTTTATCAAGGTCTTCTCCGACATCTTCGTGCCGCTGATTCCGATCCTGGTCGGCGGCGGCCTGCTCATGGCGCTGAACAACGTGCTCACCGCAGAGGGGCTGTTCGGCGACGAATCCCTGGTGGGGATGTTCCCGCAGATCCAGGGGCTGACGGAGATCATCAACGTCCTGTCGTCCGCGCCGTTCGCCTTCCTGCCGGTGCTGGTGGGCTTCTCCGCGACGAAGCGCTTCGGCGGCAACGAGTACTTAGGCGCCGGCATGGGCATGGCGATGGTGCACCCGGCGCTGGTCAACGGCTACGACGTGGCCACGTCCATGGCGGACGGCACCATGCCGTACTGGGACCTGTTCGGCTTCCCGGTGGCGCAGGGCGGCTACCAGGGCGCGGTGCTTCCGGTGCTGGTGGTCGCGTGGATCCTTGCCACGATTGAGAAGTGGTTCCACCGCCGTCTGAAGGGCACCGCTGACTTCTTGATCACCCCGCTGGCCACGCTGTTGATCACCGGGTTCATCACGTTCATCGCGGTCGGCCCGTTCGTGCGCTGGCTGGGCGACCTGCTCATCCACGGCCTGGCCGACCTGTACGACCTCGGCGGCCCGGTTGGCGGGTTCCTGTTCGGCCTGGTGTACTCGCCGATCGTGATCACTGGCCTGCACCAGTCCTTCCCACCGATCGAGCTGGAGCTGTTCAACACGGGCGGCTCGTTTATCTTCCCCACGGCGTCCATGGCCAACATCGCGCAGGGCGCGGTGGCGCTGGCCGTGTACTTCCTGGCGCGCAACGCCAAGCTCAAGGGCCTGGCGGGATCCTCGGGCGTCTCGGCGGTCTTCGGCATCACAGAACCGGCGATCTTCGGCGTGAACCTGCGTCTGCGCTGGCCGTTCTACATCGGCATGGGCGCGGCGGCCATTGGTGCGATGCTCATTGCGCTTTTCGACGTCAAGGCCACCGCCCTCGGTGCCGCCGGCTTCATCGGAGTTGTGTCCATGCGCCCCGGCGATATGCCCACGTTCCTGGCGCTGGCAGCCGTCACGTTCGTCATCGCGTTCGCGGCCGCGTACGGTTACGGCCTCTACCTGGTGCGCAAGCAGGGAACCATCGACCCGGACGCCCCGGAGGATTCGCGGGCCGACGCGGCCGCGGCGGCGACGCTGCGCGAGGCATCGGCGGACGCGCTGCCGATCGCGGCCCCGCTCACCGGCGAGGCGCTGCCGCTTGCGGACGTCTCCGACCCGATGTTCGCCCAGGCCAAACTCGGCGAGGGCGTGGCAATCCGCCCGACGGTGGGGGAGCTGCGCTCGCCCCTCGACGGCAAAGTGGTGGTCACCTTCCCGTCCGCCCACGCTTACGCGGTGCGCGGCACCGGCTCCGACGGCAAGCCTGTGGACGTGCTGATGCACATCGGCTTCGACACCGTGAACCTCAAGGGCGAGCACTTCACCCCGCAGGTGAAGAAGGGCGATAAGGTGCGCGCGGGCGATCTGCTAGCCACCTTCGACATCGAGGGCATCGAGGCCGCTGGCTACGAGGTAACCACCCCGGTAGTGGTGTCCAACATGAAGAAGGTCGGCGAGGTCCTGCCGGGCCTGCTGCTGCCCGGCAGCGTCAGCGCCGGCGACAAGCTGTTCTCCGTGGAGCCGAAGCCGGCTGCGGCCGAGGCTCACACCCCGCCCGCCAGCCGGTAGAGGCGGTGGAAGTGGTGCACGGGGCCGTTCCCGCGGCCGACGTTGAGCTCGTCGGCGTGGGCGATGGCCTCGTGGAGCCACTCGGAGGCCCAGGTGGCCGCGGCGTTGGCGTCGGTGAGCACCATGCGCGTGGCCAACGCCGCGGAGAGCGAGCAGCCGGTGCCGTGGGTGTTTTTGGTGTCCACGCGCGGCACCTCGGCGACGTGGGCCTCACCGCCCGGGGTGACGAGCGCGTTGGAGGCGCGGTCGCCTCTGAGGTGGCCGCCTTTGACCAGCACGCTGACGCCCGCGTCGTTGGCGTAGGCGCGTCCTAGGGCCACCGCCGCCTCAAACGATTCCGGCTCGGGCTGGCCGGTGAGCACCGCCAGCTCCGGCAGGTTCGGGGTGACCACCGTGGCGTGGTCGCGGACTAGCTGGCGCAGGGCCTCCTCCGCGTCGGCAGAAAGCAGGCGGTCGCCGGAGGTGGCCACCATCACCGGGTCCACCACCACGACCGGCACCGGGTGGGCGGCGAGGTAGTCGGCCACAGTGCGGGTGGTTTCAACGTCGCCGAGCATGCCGATCTTCACGGCGTCCACTTCGACGTCGTCGAACACCGCGTCGAGCTGCGCGCGCAGAAACGACTGCGGGGGAGTGTGGATCTCTCGCACACCCTGGGTGTTTTGGGCCACCAGCGCGGTGGTCACGCACATGCCGTAGCCGCCGGCGGCCGCGATGGATTTCAGGTCGGCCTGGATGCCGGCGCCGCCGGTGGGGTCGGTGCCGGCGATGGACAAGACTCTGGGAATTCGTGCCATATTCGCCGACCGTACCGGGAAACTAGCCCGCGGCCACTGCGATGCGCTCGGCGAAGCGGGAGTAGTCCTCCCGAATAGCCAGCAGCGGCTCCACCACCGCGGTCTGGGAGACCTCGGCGACCTGTTTCTGCACCGCCGAGCGGGTGCGCCGCTTGACCCCGGAGCCAAGCATCCCGCCGAACACCGCGGAGACCAGGCCGATGACCAGGCCGGTGAGCAGCCCTGCCATGATCAGCAGCGTCGGGATTGGCCAGCCTTCCACGTCGGGCACGAGGTCGCCGCCGAGCAGGGGAGTGAGCACGCCCGGCACGAACGCGACCAGCAGGTACCACAGCACACCCACCAGGGCGGCCAGCAGCGCCAGCCACTGGATCACGGTGAGCAGCGACCAGCCCTTGGACGGCTCCGCGGGCAGCGTGGTGCGGGCCACGGCGCGGTCCAGCTCCGCGGGCAGGCCGGCGGAGACCTCCTCGGCGCGGTCGGCCACGGCGGCGGACCACTCGTGCGGCAGCCCGTCGGCGACGGCGCCCGCGTAGTCGCGCACGCCCCGGTTGGCCACGGCCTTCGACGCGGCGTCGAGCTCCGGCATTGAGCTGCGGTGCACCCCGATCTCGTCGGATGCTTCGCGCAGTCCCAGCCGGCGCAGCGGGTCGGGTTTGAAGCGGGTGATCCAGGAGGTCAGCAGCCACCCGGTGCGCTCGCGCAGCCGCTTGCGGTAAGCCGCGGCGGTGGTCTCCGCGATGCGGTCCGCGCCGGCGGCTTGCGCCAGTACGGCGTCCATGTCGCGCTTCGCATTCTTTGCGACGCCTCCGGCGCCCCTCACCCCGGCATACCCCTCGGCGACCGAGCGGATGTCCGCCTCGATGCGGGCGGTCTGCGCCGTGTGCGCCTTGGCCACCTTCGCGATCGCGGCGCGCAGGTCGTCGATGCCGTCGCCCGTCAGGGTGGAGGTGGGGACGACCTGGACGTTGGTGAGGCCGTCGTCACGCAAAAGCCCCGCGTACGAGTCCGCGACGGTGCCGACATCTCCCGCGGCGAGCAGGTCGGACTTGTTCAGCACCGCCAACGTCACGGCGGAGTGGTTGGCGTGCGGGCGGATGAACTGGTCGTGGATGACGGAATCCGCGTATTTCTCCGGGTCGGAGACCCACACCAGCACGTCCACCTGGCCGGCAAGGCGCTCCGCGATGGCGCGGTTGGACGCCTCCACCGAGTCGAAATCGGGCAGATCTAACAGGATCAGCGGGCCAGCGCCGCGGGCGAACTCGCCCTGGCGGGCGCGGCGGTCCTCCACGCCCAGCCAGTCCAGCAGCTCCTCGGAGCCGTCCGGCTCCCAGATGGCGGCCAGCGGCGAGGAGGTGGTGGGGCGGCGCGCGGCGGCCTTGCCCAGGTCCTCGCCAACAACAGCGTTGAACAGCGAGGTCTTGCCGGAGCCGGTGGCGCCGAAAAAGCCCACCACGGTGTGGTCGCCGGACAGCGCGCGGCGTTCCGCGCCGGCTTTCGCCACGCGCTCGAGGCCCTCGCGGTTGCCCGGCGAGAGGTACGGTGCGCCGATCTGCGCGGCCTGATCCAGCGCCTCCAGCCGCTCGGTCAGGCCAGCTTTCTTCCTAAACATTGCCGTCCCCCTTGCCAAAGTTGCCGCGCAGCTGGTCGAACAGCCCGCGCAGCGTGCCGCGCTCGAAGCTTTCCTCCACATCCTCCTGCTTTGCGGGAAGCTGCGGGGCCTCTTGCCTATCGACGTGCCCAAGGAGCCTCACGTCCACAGCGCGCTTCGCCTCCGCGGAAGCTTCCCGCACCTGCTCGGCGGTCGCGCCCTCGAGCAGCGGGTCCGTCAATACGTGGTAGCGGTCGCGCTCCGCGGCGAACAGCTCGCCCAGGCGCTGGTTCAAGTCCTCCCGGGCCTGGACGACCATGCGGCGCACCGTGTCCTCGCCGAATATCGTCTCAAGCAGTTTCTGGCCTACCACGGCGGATCCGCCCGCGATGGCCACCTCGCCGCCGGTAATGCCCGCCGTGGAGGCGAAGACCACCAGCATCAGCGCCACGGTGGCCACGTTCAGACCGAACGACATGAGGCGGGCGCGCTGGCGCTTGTCGCCGGCGGTGTCCTGGATGTGCTGCACCATGTCCTTTTGCCAGTCGCGCACCAGCTGCGCGGCCTTGTCGGAGATGTCCGCGCTGGCGCGGGCGAGCGCCGGATCCGCGTTCGCGCGCAGCTCCGGGGCCACCGAACCGGTGTGGGACCACGCGCGCGACGCGGCGGTCTCGGCCGCATCCACGATCACGGCGTGCAGGCCGGACTCGATCTCGGTCTCTACCTCGCGAAGCGGCGCGGGCTGGCCGGTGAAGAAGCTGCCCACCTTGTCCACGGCGCTGGAGAACCAACGCTCGAAACCGCGGAACACGTCCGAGGTGCCGACGACGTCCTGCCAACGGTCCATCACCTCGGAGCGCAGCAACTTGCCGTCGGAGGTGGCGTCGATGACATGCCGGTTCGCGGCGGTGTAGAACTCGTGGATCGACTCGTCGAGCTGGTTGGCAAAGTTTTCCTGGCGCTCGCGGCGGCCCACCAGGGCATCCACGCGGGTAAGCGCCGATTCCACCGCACCCGCGACGGTCTTGCCGGCCACATCGCGCCGGGCGGCGGTGTCGTCCGCGAGCGTGGTCAGGTACTCGCGAAGCGGTGCGACCAGCTCCTCGCCCAGGAATTCGCCGGACTGCTCGCCGCCAAGGTCCGCCACAAACGGGACGGTAAATACGGTGGCCTTGGAAAGTCCCGCGTCGTTCATCATGTGGCGCAAGTCGTCTGGCACCGTCTCCGCGGCCTTGTCGTCGAGGCGGTTGAGCACCACCACGACCTCGATGCCGCGGCCGGCGGCGTCCTTGAGGAAGTTCCACACCAGCTGGTCCGCGTAGCGCGCCGGGGTGGTGACGAAGATCCACAGGTCCGCGGCGGCGAGGAGCTGGGACGCCAGGGCCCGGTTCTGGTCGTCGATGGAGTCGAAATCGGGGGCGTCGAGAAGCGCCAAGCCCTCCGGGATGCGGGGCGTGTCCACGACACGCAGGGTGGTGGAGCGCTCGTCGCCCGCGCCGTGCGAGCGGGCCAGGCCGGGCAGCACCTGCGGGGAGTTGAACCAGTCCGCGTCGCCCGGGTTGGCCACCAGCACCGGCTGACGGGTGGTGGGGCGGATCACGCCCGGGTTAGACACCCGCTCGCGCAGCAGCGCGTTGACAATGGTGGACTTGCCGGAGCCGGTGGAGCCGCCGATGACGGCGAGCAGGGGTGCGTCGAGGTTGGCCAGGCGCGGCAGCACATAGTCGTCGAGCTGATTGACTATGGCGCGGGCTTCGGAAGCGACATCGACAGGCAGTGCCGTGTCCGCCACCGCATCGCGCACGCCGCGCACGGCCTGAAGGACATCTGGAGCCGAGTGGGAAACAGGTGTATTCACCCGTCCCATTCTGGCAGACGGCGCGGAACTAGTCCTTGTAGTCCGTCTTGGTCAGGTTGAGCCAGCCGTAGAGCCCGCCCATCATGAAGCCGCCGCCGACGAAGTTGCCCAGCCACACGACGACCCAGTTGCGGATCACGTTCCAGTTGGTGAAGCCCTCGATCACATCCGGGCCGAGCGTGAAGCCGCCCAGGCTGGTGAGGATGAAGTTCGCGATGGAGTGCTCGTAGCTCATGGTCGCAAACGACGGGATGATCAGGATGACGCCCCACAGCTTCGCGCTGTAGTCTTTGCCCGCCTGGGTTGCCAGCATGAAGGCGATGTTGACCACGACGTTGGCCAGGATTGCTTCGACAAAAAGTGTTGAACTGGACTTTTGCAGCTTGGCCACCAGCAAGTCGTGGAGGAACCCGTCCACTTCCACAAGCTGGCCCATGGTGGTGCGGGAAATCAGCCATGCGATCACCACTGCACCGATGAGATTGAAGATGGTGACGAACAGGACCAGCAACAGACCCCTGACCACAGTGTTCTTTTTGTGGATCGCGCCATAGGTCATGAACATCATGTCGCCTGTGGCGAGTTCGCCTTGCAGCACGATGATGATGTACAGCGTGGAGGCGAAGATGCCGCCGAACGCGTACTTGCCCCACCCCGGGGCGTACGTGTCCGTCAGCTGGGCAGTGGAGGCGGCGAACGCCGTCATGATCCCCAGATACACGCCCGCCAGTACTGCACGGGTGGCAAACCGGGCGGGCTCTTCGGAAAAGAGGTCAACCTTGTTCTTAATCGCCGTAGGGGCGGCTTCGTAAAAACTCACGGGATTTAACGTACAAGAGGTCATACCTTATGGCGAAACTTGGCGATACCGCCGGGAAGCCGCTGACCTGCCGTGTTGGTGCTTGTTGCGTTTCGTGTGTCTAGATTCACAGGCAGAAGTAAGACTCCCGGACAGCGACGCGAGCGGCGCAGGAAGCTGCCCGCGCGCGGATTTGGGGAATCGGCCCAGCTCGTGGTTGAATACTCCAGTTGTCTACTGCTGGTCGGGTGCAACGCGCGTTTCCGAGCTGCGCATCCGAGACCCTTCGACCACGTGGTGGTTCGTCGATAAGCAATGGGCACCGCAAACATTGACCACGTGCGTGCAGGACGGAAATCTGGCGCACATTGATCCAGGTCAGGAGACCAACTGTGATTCAGCAAGAATCGCGTCTGAAGGTCGCCGACAACACTGGTGCACGCGAGATTCTGTGCATCAACGTTCTCGGCGGTTCTGTTCGACGCTTCGCCGGCATCGGCGACACGATTGTCGCCACCGTGAAGGAAGCTGCCCCGGGCGGCAACGTCAAGGAGGGTGAGGTCGTCAAGGCTGTCATCGTCCGCGCGAAGAAGGAAACCCGTCGTCCGGACGGCTCCTACATCTCCTTCGACGAGAACGCTGCCGTCATCATCAAGAACGACACCGAGCCGCGCGGCACCCGCATCTTCGGCCCGGTCGCTCGTGAGCTGCGCGACAAGCGCTTCATGAAGATCGTGTCTCTCGCACCGGAGGTGATCTAACTTATGAAGATCAAGAAGGGCGATATGGTCCAGGTCATCGCCGGCAAGGACAAGGGCGCTCAGGGCCGCGTCATCGAGGCGTACCCGCAGCGTGACAAGGTCCTGGTTGAGGGCGTGAACCGCATCAAGAAGCACGTCGCCAACTCCTACACCGAGCGCGGCGCCGAGTCCGGCGGCATTGTCACCCAGGAAGCCCCGATCCACGTGTCCAACGTGATGATCCTGGACTCCGACGGCAAGCCGACCCGCGTCGGCTACCGCTTCGACGAGGACGGCAAGAAGATCCGCGTAGCCAAGTCGAACGGGAAGGACATCTAATGACTGAGAGCATTCAGAACTACACCCCCCGCCTGAAGACGCGTTACCAGGACGAGATCCGCACCAAGCTCAATGACGAGTTCTCTTACGACAACGTCATGCAGATCCCGGGCCTGACCAAGATCGTCGTGAACATGGGTGTCGGCGATGCCGCCCGCGACTCCAAGGTCATCAACGGCGCGCTCGAGGACCTCACCGCGATCACCGGCCAGAAGCCGCAGCTGCGTCGCGCGAAGAAGTCCATCGCTAACTTCAAGCTCCGCGAAGGCATGCCGATCGGCGCGAAGGTCACCCTCCGCGGCGACCGCATGTGGGAGTTCCTGGACCGTCTGCTGACCGTGGCTCTGCCGCGTATCCGCGACTTCCGCGGCCTGAACGACAAGCAGTTCGACGGCAATGGTAACTACACCTTCGGCCTGTCCGAGCAGACCATGTTCTACGAGATCGACATCGACAAGATCGATCGCGTCCGCGGCATGGACATCACGCTCGTCACCACTGCCACGAACGACGACGAGGGTCGCGCCCTGCTGACGCACCTCGGCTTCCCGTTCGCTGACAAGGACGGCAAGATGAAGCGCGCGTAAGCGTTCGCTCGCTTGGCTGTTTGGCTGCTTTGCGCCCCCGGTTCTTTCTGGACCGGGGGCGTTTTGCGTGTGTGGGGGGTAAACCAGACCTCAGGCTCGAACCAGACCTCGGGCTGGCGTGCGACCAGGGGTTTTGCTGGCCCCCGCGGCTTGAGGTCTGGTTTGCGGGGGGGGGCGTAGCTCGGGGCAAAAACGAGGTGCGACTAACGAGGTTTACGGGTGGAGTCGGGCGGGAACGCGAGGTCGAGCAGCTCTACATCGGAGAGGGTTTCCGGGTTGTGCCAAAGGATGGCTTCAATCCGGTCGCCGTGGTTGTACAGGGTGACCCAGTGCTCGTAAAGGACGATCCCTACACGCCCGTCGTCGGCCCAGGGGATGCCGAGGGCATCGAGCTTCTCCGTGAACCTCGAGGTTGGGATGTGGAACGGGATGCCCAGGAAACTAGCGTTGTTGTGCGGGCTGATCTCAAGCTCGGTCACCACCCCGTCCTTCTCGGTGGCCCTGGCAGCAAACGATTGCCCGTCCAGCGGCAGGGGCGCCTGATATGCCTTTCCGAGGAACTCGTCCCAGTTCATGCGGTCGGTGATGGGGGTCGGCTCGGGATCGCCCATCTGGCCCAGCACATCCTCGAACTCCACCGGGCAGTCCGTGGTGAAGTCGACGAGCGGCTCGTACCCCGCGCGGTCCTCTGCCGGCCGGGCGGGGGAAGTGGTGCGTGCGGTTGCCGCAGCGGCTTCGGCTTGCACGTTTGCGTCGTAGATCTTCCGCACTGTCTGAACGGGGCCAACAATCGACACCAATCCAGGTTCGTTGGCAACGGTGACGCTGTGCCTATCGACGCCCGCGTGTTCGAGCATGCGCGCGCCTATCGACGGCCCGTCCTCCGCGAGCGCCGGTGGGAGGAAGTCTTCGAAGACGAACACGTTGCCCACGTCGTCTATCTCAGCGAAGTGGAGCGTTTCGCCGGTGACCCGGCTGCGTGCCGCGGCGAGCGAGCGGATGAATCGGAGGTAGTCGTCCTTGTCGAGCGACAGTGCGACCCCCAACTGTTCCCAGTACTTCACCCTGTTCGTTGTGAGGTCCGCGACGGCATCCAGCGCATTCATGGCGATGGTGTCGGCCGGGTCCGGGTCTTCGGGCCATGCATCGTCAGCTGCGTGGTCGAGCTGGTCGTAGCAGGTGTCCATCCGGGCACGTGCGTCGTCGCTAAGCGAAAAGTCCCTCGTTGATGCATCGAACTCGATGCTGTTGATGATCTCGGCGACTTCCGGCCACCTCGCCGTGCAAGGTCGGGCGTAGCCGTGGAGGAATGCCTTCGCGGTTTGCAGGGCGCCGAGCGCTGAGGCAGTTGTGGATCCGGTGTGTTGGAGTGCTTCGTCGTAGAACATCGGCCGTCGACCTCCTCGTGCTGTGCGGCCCACCCTAGATGAATAGAAGCTTTCTATTTCTGCCGGCCTGCGAGATATTATGCGCTTCGTAAATTATGCAGGTGAGACGGCAGGAAGCGTTCATGTCATTCTTCTCCCGGGGTGCGATTATCGCGCCCAAGGAATTCAACCGCTGGCTCATTGTCCCGGCAGCGCTGGCCATTCACCTCTCCATCGGGCAGGTGTACGGCTTCTCCGTGTTTAAAAAGCCGATGATGGAGCACTTCGGGGTGGGGGAAGTCGCCGTGGGGTGGATCTTCTCGCTGGCGATCGGCATGTTGGGCACCTCGTCTGCGCTGTTCGGCTCGTGGGTGGAAAAGGTCGGGCCGCGTGCCTCCATGTCCGTCGCTGGGGTGCTGTGGGTGACCGGGTTCCTGGTGGCCACGCTGGGCATCAGCACCGGCAACCTGTGGCTGGTGTACTTCGGCTACGGGTTCATCGGCGGCATTGGGCTGGGCATCGGCTACATCTCTCCCGTGTCCACGCTGATGAAGTGGTTCCCGGACCGGCCGGGCCTGGCCACGGGGCTGGCGATCATGGGCTTCGGTGGCGGCGCGTTGATCGCCTCGCCAGCGTCGAACCGGCTGATGGAGGCGTTCGGCGGCGGTGCCGAAATCGCCGACCGCGCTGCCGGGCTCGAACCGACGTTTATCACCCTCGCCTTGGTGTACTTGCTGGTCATTGCGATGGGCGCGTACTGCATCCGTCTGCCGCACCCGGATTGGACCCCGTCGGGTGCGCCGAAGCTCAAGGCGAAGCCGGCGAAGGTCGCCATCGTCGGAGCCAACGTCAGCGCGAACAACGCGGTCCGCACGCCGCAGTTCTGGTGCCTGTGGGTGATCCTGTTCTGCAACATCACCGCCGGCATCGGCATCTTGGAAAACGCCGCGCCGATGGTGCAGGACTACTACCCGGCGCTGAGCGCTGCGGCCGCCGCCGGCTTCGTCGGCCTGCTGTCGCTGGCCAACATGGGCGGTCGCTTCATCTGGTCGTCCGCCTCCGATGTGATCGGCCGTAAGAACATTTACATGGTCTACCTGGGCGTCGGCCTGATTTTCTACTTCGTGGTGGCTTCTGCCGGCCACACCAGCCTGGCGCTGTTTGTGGTGAGCACCCTGATCCTGCTCACTTTCTACGGCGGTGGGTTTGCCACCATCCCGGCGTACCTGCGCGACCTGTTCGGCGTGTACCAGGTCGGCGCGATCCACGGCCGGCTGCTTACCGCCTGGTCCGCGGCGGGCGTGGCGGGCCCACTGATCATCAATATGGTGGTGGAGCGCCAGGCCAGCCGCGGCAACTCAGGACCGGAGCTCTACCAGCTCTCGCTCTACATCATGTGCGTGCTTCTTGCCGTGGGCCTCGTGGCCAACGTGCTGGTCAGACCCGTTGCGGAGAAGTGGTTCGAGGACCCAGAAACGGTGCAGGCCAAGGTGGAGGCGGACCGCGCGTCGGCGAGAGAGTCCGCAACGACGGCATCCGGCAGCGGCGCCGGATCGGTGCATGCCCTGGTGGCTGCGGTGCTCGCGCTGGTTATCGCGGCGCTGCTCGTCTACGGGCTGTGGGAGACCGCGGTGAAGGCCTCGCAGATGTTCGCGGGTTAAACCCCTTACGCCCCGGCGTAGACGCTGAAACGTTCGGCGCCCACCTCGCCGACGAGCACAGTGTTGGTGGCCCGGGCGAGCTCCACGGCCATCGACGTCACGCCGGCAGTGGTGGCCACCACGCCGAACCCGGCGGCCGCGGCGGCGCGCACGATTTCGAAGCCCACCTGCGCATCGGTTGCGAGGGTGAGGGTGGGGGACGGGAGGGCGTCGAGAAGCATGTGCCCCGCAATCTTGTGCACGGCGTTTAACGGATCGAGGTCCTGGCGCCCCGCATCGCCCGCGACCGCCGTGGGCAGGTCGCGCGTGCGGTGCTGCGACAACACCCCGGGCAGCGCGAATATTGCAGACGGCTCGAGCTCCATGAACTCGTCGCGCACGTCGAGGTTGGCGGCGAGCTCGCGCACTCGCTGCTCGGCGGAGATGCCGCACGCGTCGCCGGGGATCGGGTCGATAAATTGCGGGGACGCGGGGCGCGCGAGCTGGACATCCAGCAGGTTGTAGGTATTTTCGCCGCCGATCGCGCCCTCGCAGTAGCGGGCGGTGACCACGTCCTCGACACGCGTGATCATCCCGCGCGCCAGCAGCAGGCCGTGGGCGAGCTCGATGTCGTGGCCCGGGGTGCGCATCAGCGTTGCGACGCTCACGCCACCGGCCCGGATCTCCAACGGCTCTTCAACCGCGACCTGGCCCGCGCGGGTGTCGCGGGTGCCGTCGGCGGAAATCTTGGTGACTGCGAAGCTGCGTTTGGTCCTGCTCACGGGAACCGATGGTATCGCCGGATGCTTAACTCGCGAACTTGCGGCGAATCTGCGTGCGAAAACGCGGGTTATCCACAGGGGTGCGAACGCGAATTCCACAAGCCCGAAAACATCCGCCTTGACGCCCCGCTACAACTGCACCCACACATCCGAACTCAGAAAGGGGTGGGTGCGTCCGATGCGTACCGAAGACAAGATCAAACAACGACTGCAGAAACTGCTCAACCAGGCCCGCGACCGTGAGGGCACGCCGGAGGGCGACGCGTTCTACGCCAGGGCGTTCGAGCTCATGGCGGAGTACGGCTACGAACAACGCGACCTGGACACCGAGGACGGCGACGAGGTGGGCCAGCGCACCTACGAGTTCGCCGGTTCCTACACGGAGATGCAGGCGAACCTGCTGCTGACCATCGCATTCGCCCTGCACTGCACCGGATTTTCGCAGCGCGTGTACAACTCCACGCGCATGAAAGACGCCGTCATCTTCGGCTGCGCGCGCCACCTGGAACGGGTGGACATGCTCTACGCGCTGCTTCTGCCCGTCATGCTCGCGGACGCGCAGAAGGTGCGCGCCACCCACTGGGGAGAATCGGCGGTGGTGCGCCGCCGCAGCTTCATGTCCGGCTTCGCTGCGAGCATCGGCGCGCGCCTCGCCGAAGCCGAAAAGACCGTGGAGGAATCAGACGGGGAGTATGGGCTCGTGCTTGTTGACGACTTCCAGAAGGCCACCGAAGCCCGCGACAACTTCGCCGCAGAAATGGGCTTCTTTTTAGGCAGCTTCTCGTCCAAGCGTTCCTTCGACGCGGATGCGTTTGACCAGGGGCACGAGGCGGGGCAGCGCTCCGACATCGGGCAGACGCGGGTGCGCTCACGGCCGGCGCTGCCGTTCTAGCGGTTTCGGGGATCTTCGTGATCGTGCAGCTTTTCTTGTACGGTGTTGGTGCAAGAAAAGTTGCACGATCACGGGAGGTTCGATGACACCACGCGAATACGACCATCCAACAACCGACGAAATCACCCTGACCAGGGTGCTTGGTGCTTTGAGTGACCCCACCCGACTCGAGATGATCCGTCGGCTCGCCGACGGGTTGGACCATGACAGTCTCGAGCTTGCAGACGATTTGCCCCGGTCGACGCTCACGTACCACACGCGCATGCTGCGAGAGGCGGGGGTGACGTGGACCCGGGGGGAGGGACGCGCATGCTTGATCCGATTGCGGCGGGACGATCTAGATCGTCTATTTCCCGGTGTGCTTGCGGCAGTGATCGCCAACGCGAACACCGAGGGGGAACAGGGATGATGCGTCGGCTATGGCCTTTCGTGCTGGGGAGCGTGGCACTCGGCCTAGACGCATACGTGGTGGCGGGACTTCTGCCGGCCATCGCAGCCGCACTTGGAACGCCAGAAGCCACGGTTGGGCTGGGGGTTGCGGCGTTTACAGGTTCGTATGCCGTCGTGGGGCCGTTACTGGCGGGAAAGGCAGGGCGGCAATCGCGGCGCAGCCTGATCATCGCCTTGCTTGTGTTCACTTTGGCGAACTCGGCCACGGCGCTGTCGCCGACAATCTGGGTCTTCCTGGCTTCTCGCGTGGTGGCCGGCGCGGCAGCCGGTGTGTATTCGCCGCTGTCTTCGGCGGTCGCCGCTGAAATCGTGGGGCCGGAACGCCGAGGGCGCGCATTGGCGTTAGTCCTTGCTGGCTTAGCGGTCGGCACTGTATTCGGCGTGCCGATCGGTCTGATGCTGGCACAGTATTGGGATTGGCGTGCCGCGATACTGCTTATCGTGGTCGTCGGAGGTACAGCACTCGCGGGTATTGCACTTCGAGGAGGGGACCTGCCAGCGATTCCAGCGTCTAGTCCCGCCGACCGGCTGCGGTCTATTACACGGCCTAAGAATCTCCTCACGGTCATTGTGACGCTGTTGACCGGCGTCGCTTCTCTGGGGCTTTACACCTACCTCACAGTCGTGCTGTCTGGGGGAGCCCTTGCGGCGCATCAAAACATAGCGATTTGGGTGTGGGGGCTGGGCGGTGCTGTCGGAGCACTGGGGATTGGGTTGCTCGCGGACAGGCATGACCCGCTGCGGCTCAGTGCTGTGATCCTTGGGGGCCTCACCTGTGCGTTGCTCGGCATGACCCAAGGCCAGGTTCCAGTGATAGTGGTAGTCAGTCTGTTTGTCTGGGGATTGTGCGGATGGGCTTCCCTCGCGCCCCAGCAGCAAGTGCTACTTCAAGCGAATCCTGCTGATGGCGCGACAGCTGTTGCTGCAAACGCTTCGGCCAACTACCTGGGGTCGGCGCTGGGCGCGGCCGCCGGGTCGCTATTGGTCGCTGCACATGCGACACCGGCCGTACTTAGTGGCTCAGCAGCGGCCGTGGCAGCGCTTGCGTTGTGCTGCCAGCTCGTTCGGCAGCGCATGGATACCAACGGCTGAGAGAAACTTTTGTTGTTCTCAGTCCACCAGCCACGCGGCAGCAGCCACGATCATGGCCTCGGCCGCGCGGTCGAGCGTGGGCTGCAGGTCGGGCGCGAAGGTCGGGGAGTGGTTGCCGGGGGCGTTTTCCCAGTCCTTGAAGCCGCCCAAGCCCCAGTAGGTGTAGGGCACGCCGAGCACGTCCGGGATGATGGAGAAATCCTCGGAGGCGGGGATCTGGCCCAAGTCCGTGGCGTCGCTGCCGAAGTGGGCGTCGAACGCGCCGCGCACCCGGGAGGTAATCGCCGGATCGTTGTCCGTGAGCGGGTACTCGTCGTAGAACGTGATTTCCGGCTCCCGCGGGCTGCCGGCGGCGGCGCACTCGCCCTCAACAATGCGGGTGATTGCGCTGCGCAGCGTGTCGCTGACCTCCCGGGTGTAGGCGCGGGTATTCACCAGAAGCTCGGCGGTTTCCGGGATCACGTTCGCCTTCACACCGGAGTGGATCGCGCCGACGGTGAGCACCGCGGTGTCTTTCGCTTGCACTTCGCGGGAGACCACCGTGTGTAGGCGGGTGACGATGTTGGAGGCGAGCAGGACCGGGTCAACGCCCTTTTCCGGCATGGAGCCGTGGGTGCCCTTGCCCCACACGGTGATCTGGGCGGAAAACGCCTGGGACATGAACGGCCCCGGGTGGGTGCCCACAACACCTGCGGGCAGCATCGGCAGCACGTGCTGACCCAAATACACGTCGGGTTTCGGCATCGCCTCGCGGATGCCGTTAGCCAGCATCACCCGCGATCCGGCGTACGCCTCCTCTGCCGGCTGGAACACGGCGACCAGGGTGCCGCGCCAGCAGTCGCGGTTGGCGGCGAAAGCCTCCAGCGCTCCGAGCACGCCCATGATGTGGTAGTCGTGCCCGCAGGCGTGGGTGACGTGCTCCTCGCGGCCGCTGACAGCATCCACCTGCGTGGCGGTGGAGGCGTACGGCTTGCCGGAGCGCTCCTGCACCGGCAGCCCGTCGATGTCCGCGCGGATGGCAACCACCGGGCCGGGCCCGTTGTCCAGCACGCACACCGTCCCCGTTTCGCCCACCTGCGTGTGCGGCAGCTGCAGCGCGTCCAGCCGGGAGCGGATCTTCGAGGCCGTCTGCAGCTCCTGCAGCGACAGCTCGGGATGCTGGTGGAACCAGACGTAAAGATCCTCGCGGGCCTCGCGCGTGGCGGCCAGCGATCCGACGAGCTGTGCAAGGGCGGTATCCATGCAGGGCAGTCTATGGGGTCTTGAATCTCTGGCGGGTTGGTGGGGCGCTGAACGTGCACGTCGATAAGCGATTTGCTCATTGGTGCAGGAAAGCGGTAAGTTACCCCCTCGGACTTGCGCGCCGACGCTTCGGCGTGCGCAAGCCGAAGTACATTTGAACATCCAACTTTGTTGCAGGCCCCCCGCCATGATGCGGACCGCGTGCAAGGGAGGCGGCGAGCGGCCCGCGCTATTGAGTGCGGGCAGCGTGAGTAGCCCCCGACAGACCATGCGGAAAACGCGACCCGAAACGCCTCAGCGTTACAGGTCACCCGGTGGATGGGAACCGCAACGAGAAAGGTAACGGTCACCACAATGACCATGACTGATCCGATCGCGGACATGCTGTCGCGCGTGCGCAACGCAGCAAATGCGCAGCACGGCGCCGTGTCTATGCCTTCGTCCAAGATCAAGGTGAACATCGCCGAGATCTTGAAGCAGGAAGGCTACATCGAAGATTACAAAGTTGAGGACGAGAAGGTCGGCAAGTCGCTGACGCTCAACCTCAAGTACGGCCCGACCCGCGAGTCTTCCATCGCTGGTCTGCGCCGCGTGTCCAAGCCGGGCCTGCGCGTGTACGCGAAGTCCAACGACCTGCCTCAGGTGCTCGGTGGCCTGGGCGTGGCAATCATCTCCACGTCCCACGGTCTGCTCACCGACCGCCAGGCTCAAGAGAAGGGTGTAGGCGGGGAAGTCCTCGCTTACGTCTGGTAAAGGGAGGTTGAAAGACTTATGTCTCGTGTAGGTAATGCACCCATCGCAATCCCGAACAACGTCGAGGTGAAGATCGACGGCCAGCACGTCGAGGTCAAGGGCCCGAAGGGCACCAAGGATCTGGATATGCCGGCACCGATCACCGCTTCCGTCGAGGACAACCAGATCCTGGTGGCTCGTCCGGACGACCACCGTGACAACCGTTCGCTGCATGGCCTGACCCGCTCCCTGATCAACAACATGGTCGTGGGCGTGACCGAGGGCTACAAGATCAACATGGAGATCTTCGGCGTCGGCTACCGCGTGCAGCAGAAGGGCAAGGACCTCGAGTTCTCCCTCGGCTACTCGCACCCGATCCTGATCGAGGCGCCGGAAGGCATCACGTTCTCCGTCGACGGCAACACCAAGTTGGCCATCGAAGGTTCCGATAAGCAGCAGGTTGGCCAGATTGCGGCAAACATCCGCCGTCTGCGTAAGGATGACCCGTACAAGGGTAAGGGCATCCGTTACGCCGGCGAGCAGGTCCGCCGCAAGGTCGGAAAGACGGGTAAGTAATCATGAGCAATACTGCAGAGAACACCAAGCGCACCCCGGTTGGCAAGGACATCTCGTCCCGCCGCCGCGAGGCACGCGCACGTCGCCACAACCGCATCCGCAAGACGCTGCGCGGCACCCCGGAGACCCCGCGTCTCGTTGTGCACCGCTCCTCGCGTCACATCCACGTCCAGGTCATCGACGACCTCGCAGGCCACACCCTGGTCTCCGCGTCGTCCATCGAGCCGGACGTGCGCAACCTGGAGGGCGACAAGAAGGACAAGGCTGCCAAGGTTGGCCAGCTCGTCGCTGAGCGCGCCAAGGCTGCAGGCATCGAAGCAATCGTCTTCGACCGCGGCGGCTACAAGTACCACGGCCGTGTCGCGGCCCTGGCCGAAGCAGCTCGTGAAGGTGGTCTGAAGTTCTAATGATCACCGCAAACATCACCATCAACGGAAGGATCGCGTAATGGCCGAACGTGAACGGCGTGACGGCGGGCGCTCCGCCGACAACCAGAACAACAACGACCGCAACGACCGCAACGATCGTGGCAACCGTGGTGGCCGCGGCCGCCGCGACGACCGTCGCAACAACCAGAACGACGAGCGCGACAAGTACATCGAGCGCGTCATCACCATCAACCGCGTTGCCAAGACCGTCAAGGGCGGCCGCAACATGTCCTTCACCGCACTCGTCGTCGTCGGCGACGGTGAGGGCATGGTCGGCGTCGGCTACGGCAAGGCGAAGGAAGTTCCCGCCGCAATCCAGAAGGGTGCAGAGGAAGCACGCAAGAACTTCTTCCGCGTCCCGATGATCGGCGGCACCATTCCTCACCCGGTCCAGGCAGAAGAGGCTGCGGGCATCGTCATGCTCCGCCCGGCTGCTCCGGGTACCGGTGTCATCGCCGGCGGCGCTGTCCGTCCGGTGCTCGAGTGCGCTGGTATTCAGGACATCCTGGCCAAGTCCCTTGGCTCGGACAACGCCCTGAACGTGGTCCAGGCAACCGTCGCAGGCCTGAAGCAGCTTGTCCGCCCCGAAGAGGTGGCTGCCAAGCGCGGCAAGTCCGTCGAGGAAGTTGCACCGGCTCGTATGCTGCGCGCACGCGCAGGACAGGAGGCCTAAGCACCATGGCACTGAAGATTACGCTGCACCACGGCAAGGTTGGCGAGAAGCCGACCACCCGTAAGAACCTCGAGGCTCTCGGTCTGCGCAAGATCGGCCAGTCCGTCGTGAAGAAGGACAACGCTGCTACCCGCGGCCAGATCCTCAAGGTGCGCCACCTCGTCACCGTTGAAGAAGTTGCAGGGGAGTAGATACAACATGGCTGACATCATCAAGCTCCATGATCTGCGCCCGGCAGAGGGCGCAAACAAGGCCAAGACCCGCGTCGGTCGCGGTGAGGCCTCCAAGGGTAAGACCGCCGGCCGCGGTACCAAGGGCACCAAGGCTCGCAAGCAGGTTTCCGCTGCTTTCGAGGGTGGCCAGATGCCGCTGCACATGCGTCTGCCGAAACTGAAGGGCTTCAAGAACCCGAACCGCGTCGAGTACCAGGTGGTCAACGTCGCGGATCTGGCCGAGGCCTTCCCGCAGGGTGGCGACATCGCCATCGCCGACATCGTTGCCAAGGGCCTTGTTCGCCCGAAGCAGCCGGTGAAGGTGCTGGCAGAGGGCGACATCAACGTCGCGCTCAACGTCACCGCGAACAAGTTCTCCAAGTCCGCTGAGGAGAAGATCAAGGCCGCTGGCGGTTCCGCCAACGTCGTCGAGTTCTCCAAGCGTGCGTAAGAGCACTTAGCTTTACGACGAACCCCCGCCCCGGACACTCCCGTCCAGGGCGGGGGTTTCGCCGTTTTTGTGGGGAGGGCGTCCTGACACATCGCGGCGGCCGTTTGCGCCGACCTGGTCCGATAGGGTCCGGCTGACGGATTCCGCCGCGAAGTGTCGGGGGAGCGTGGGGGATTTGTCCACTCGCGCAGTCGGTCCGAGTGAGCAAGTACCTAGTTGGGTGGACAATGTGTTCATTTTGCGCAGGTCGGTGAAATCGACGGGCGGATCTGTTCATCGGCCGGTGAATCAATTTAGGCGGGGGATCCGTCCCCGCCCGCCACCTCTGACACATCACGGCAGCCGGTTGTACCGACCTGGGCCGATAGGTCCCGCCTGACGGATTCCGCCACCATGCGTCAGTCCGAGCGCCTGGGAGGAGACTGGGAGTCGCGCCGTAACCGAACCTGAAATATCAACTTTCCATCGGGTGCTGTTAGTGTAGTGGGGTCAAAAGACGGCCCCGCCGGTTTTCGCGTGCCCGCGAAACCTGGGCGAGGAGTCGAATGTCCACTACCTCCCGCCCGTGGCGCGGCGGGGGCCAGGAGGCTTTGTGTCCGCTATTGCTCAGGCGTTCAAGGATCCGGATCTACGCAAGAAGATCCTGATCACCCTTGCGCT
Source organism: Corynebacterium sp. ACRQP (assembly GCF_022345915.1). Classification (NCBI taxonomy): domain Bacteria; kingdom Bacillati; phylum Actinomycetota; class Actinomycetes; order Mycobacteriales; family Corynebacteriaceae; genus Corynebacterium; species Corynebacterium sp. ACRQP. Next base: position 72,060 of record NZ_JAKRMZ010000007.1, read on the forward strand.
GATGTTTCTGTACCGCGTCGGCTGCCAGATCCCCACTCCGGGCGTGGATTACGGGCTGATTAACTCGCGCCTGGAGGAAATCTCCCAGGGCGACCAGGCGACGATGTTCTCCATCATCGGATTGTTCTCCGGTGGCGCGCTGCTTCAGCTTTCCATCTTCGCCATCGGCATCATGCCGTACATTACGGCCTCGATTATCGTGCAGCTGCTCACCGTGGTGATCCCGAAGTTCGAGGAGCTGAAGAAGGAAGGCCAGTCCGGCCAGGCGAAGATGACGCAGTACACCCGCTACCTCACGGTGGCGCTGGCGCTGCTGCAGTCCGCCGGCATCGTCGCGCTGGCGGACCGCGAGCAGCTGCTCGGCCAGGGTATGCCGGTGCTGATCGAGGACCGCAACATCTGGACGCTGCTGATGATGATCATCGTCATGACCTCCGGTGCGGTGCTCATCATGTGGCTCGGCGAGATCATCACGGAAAAGGGCGTCGGCAACGGCATGTCCCTGCTCATCTTCGCGGGCATCGCCACCCAGATCCCGTCCGAGGGCGCGTTCATTCTCCAGCAGTCCGGCGCGGTCACCCTGACCCTGGTTGTCCTGGCGCTGATCGCGCTCGTCGTCGGCATCGTGTTCATTGAGCAGGGCCAGCGCCGCATTCCGGTGCAGTACGCCAAGCGTATGGTGGGCCGCCGCCAGTACGGTGGGTCCTCCACCTACCTGCCGCTGAAGGTGAACCAGGCGGGCGTGATCCCGGTGATCTTCGCTTCCTCGCTGATGTACGTGCCGGTGCTGATCACCCAGATCGTCACCATGAGCAACCAGACCCCGCCGGACAACTGGTGGATGAACCACGTGATGGCGTGGCTGCAGAACCCGGGTTCCTGGCAGTACATCCTCACCTACGTGGTGCTGATCATCTTCTTCTCCTACTTCTACGTCTCCATCCAGTACGACCCGGTGGACCAGGCGGAGAACATGAAGAAGTACGGCGGTTTCATCCCCGGTATCCGTCCGGGTCGCCCGACCGCGGAGTACCTGGCGTTTGTGATGAACCGTTTGCTGTTTGTCGGCGCCATCTACCTCGCCGCGATCGCTGTTCTGCCGAACCTGGCTATGGACGCCGGCATCACCGGCTCCGGCCGTATGGGCATGAGCGCGTTCGGCGGCACCGCGATCCTGATTATGGTGTCCGTGGCCCTGACCACGGTCAAGCAAATTGAATCCCAGCTCCTGCAATCCAACTACGAAGGACTTCTGCGATAATGCGTCTCGTTCTCCTTGGCCCTCCCGGTGCCGGTAAGGGCACCCAAGCCGCGATTCTCTCCGAGAAGCTCGGCGTGCCGCACATCTCCACGGGCGATCTGTTCCGCGCCAACATCGGCGAGGGCACCCCGCTCGGTGTTGAGGCGAAAAGCTACATCGACGCCGGCAAGCTCGTGCCCACCGACGTCACCGCGCGCATGGTGGAAGACCGCCTGAATCAGGACGACGCGAAGGACGGCTTCCTGCTGGACGGCTTCCCGCGCACTGTGGAGCAGGCTGAGATCCTCACCGAGCTGCTGAGCAAGAAGGGCGAGAAGCTCGACGGCGTGCTCAACTTTGTCGTCGACGAGGACGTTGTGGTCGAGCGCATGCTCGCCCGCGGCCGCGCGGACGACAACGAGGAGACCATCCGCACCCGCCTCGGCGTCTACCGCGACGAGACCGCCCCGCTGATCCAGCACTACGGCGACCAGATCATTTCCATCGACGCCGTGGGCGATGTCGATGAGATCAACCAGCGCGCCATGGAGGCGCTGGGCAAGTAGCCCACGTAGCGTGAAGGCCGGTGTGTTCGCACCGGCCTTTCGCATTTCGCTTATCGACGAACCAAAGGACCACCACGCAATGGTTTTCAGGAAACGCAAGATCGCGGCCAAGACGCCGGAGGAGCTCGACGCCATGGAGGCCGCCGGGCGCATCGTCGCCACCGCCCTGCAGGAGGTCCGCGCGGCAGCGAAACCCGGAGCGAGCACGCTCGACCTGGACAAGGTCGCCGAGACGGTCATCCGCGACCACGGCGCTATCCCGACGTTTTTGGGCTACCAGGGCTTCACCGGCTCTATCTGCGCGTCGGTGAATGAGGTGGTCGTGCACGGGATTCCGTCGAAAAGCATTGTGCTCGAAGAAGGCGACCTGGTCTCCATCGACTGCGGCGCCACCCTCGAAGGCTGGGTGGGCGACAGTGCCTGGTCGTTCGGCATCGGCGAGTTGGCTCCGGAGGTGGACGCCCTCAACCGCGCGACCGAGTGGGTGCTGGCGGAAGGCCTCAAGGCGATGGTGCCGGGCAACAAGCTCACCGACGTCTCCCACGCGCTCGAGCTGTCCACCTACGCGGCTGAGGAGCGTTTCGGCGTTGAGCTGGGCATCGTCGACGGCTACGGAGGCCACGGCATCGGCCACACCATGCACGAAGAGCCGTACCTGGCCAACGAGGGCAAGCCGAACCGCGGTCCCGTCATCCAGGACGGATCCGTGCTGGCCATCGAGCCGATGCTGATCCTCGGCGGGGAAGTGGACACCGAGGTGCTGGATGACGAATGGACCGTGGTGTCCGTAGACCGCGCACCCGCCGCCCACTGGGAGCACACCGTCGCGGCGACCGCAGGCGGCCCGAGAATTCTTACGCCGCGCGTGTAGTTTTCTGGCGCGTTGTGGTGCGTTTGATGACAGGGAGGTTATACTTCCGCCATGTCTTACCGTCCCCGCCACGCAAAGCAGTCGCCGCTGAAGCGACGCGCAACCACGTTCGCTGCCGGCCTCGGTGTCGTCGCCTCCCTGGCAGCACCGGTTTCCGCCCAGGCCGCGCCCGCGCAGAACCCGGTTGCCATGTCCAGCTTGGACTCGCTGTCCAACCAGGCGACCACCTCCTTCAGCAATCTGGATAAGTCCGCGCGCGACGCCGCGTGGAACATCCGCAACGGCCTGCGCCAGCAGGCTGACGCGCTGGCCGCCATCGACCCGCAGTTGCCGGCGAAGGCGAAGCAGCGCATCGATGAGATCCTCGAGACGTTCTTCCCGGGCCTGATCGCTGAGAAGACCCCGAAGCCGGCACCGGCCCCCGCACCGAAGCCCGAGCCGGCACCAGCTCCGGCACCGGCCCCGGCACCTGCGCCGCGTACCTCCCCGTGCCCGGCGGACGCGAAGGCCTGCGTGGACCTGACCAACCAAAAGTCCTGGCTGCAGAACAACGGCGAGATCTACTACGGCCCGGTGCAGATCAGCTCCGGCCGCCCGGGTCAGGACACCCCGAAGGGCACGCACTACGTCAACCGGAAGGTCAAGGACGAGATCTCCTACGAGTTCAACAACGCTCCGATGCCGTACTCCGTGTACTTCACCAACAACGGCATCGCGTTCCACCAGGATGATCCGTACGTGCCGTCTGCGGGCTGCATCCACCTTTACCGCGCGGACGCGCAGCGGTACTTCAACGACCTGCAGATCGGCGACAAGGTCTACGTGTTCTAGCACGTGCCCGCGATGAGCCCCGGCTAGCGCTGGGGCTTTTTGCGTTTTCGCAGGTAAATGGCTAATGTAGTCCAGCGGTGTTTGTGCAACCTTGCGCAGGCGCCGCATGTAACCGGTAAATACGTCTGCTGCCTGCACTTTCAGGCGGCGTAGGAAGTGGAGTGTATGGCGAAAGAAGGCGCAATCGAGGTTGAGGGCCGCATTGTCGAGCCCCTGAAGAACGCGATGTTCCGGGTCGAACTGGACAACGGGCACGAGGTTCTCGCCCACATCAGTGGCAAGATGCGCCAGCACTACATCCGCATCCTCCCGGAGGACCGCGTCGTGGTGGAACTTTCCCCCTACGACCTGGACCGCGGGCGTATCACTTACCGCTACAAGTAAGCATTTCAGCCTTCTCACCCAGATCCGTCCCAGTGGCGGATCGTGCACCTCTGGCCACGGTGGCTGGAGCCGCGCGTAACCACAACCCACTCTCCGGCACGGCCCGGACAAAGCGTTGTTTGGCGTGGACGGGTGGGGAGAAAACCACCGTAACAACCCGAAAGGCACGTACCTCATGGCACGTCTAGCTGGTGTGGATCTCCCGCGCAACAAGCGCATGGAGATCGCACTCACCTACATCTATGGCATCGGTGCAACCCGAGCCAAGGAACTGCTCGAGAAGACCGGCATTTCTCCGGACCTGCGTACGGACAATCTGTCCGACGATCAGCTCGCCGCTCTGCGCGACGCGATCGAGTCCTCCTACACCGTAGAGGGCGATCTGCGCCGCGAGGTGCAGGCAGATATCCGCCGCAAGATTGAAATCGGCTCCTACCAGGGCATGCGCCACCGCCGTGGCCTGCCCGTCCGCGGCCAGCGCACCAAGACCAACGCGCGCACCCGCAAGGGCCCGAAGAAGACCATCGCAGGAAAGAAGAAGTAACCTATGGCTCCTCAGACTCGTTCCGGTGCGCGTCGCGGACGCCGCACCGTTAAGAAGAACGTGGCCGCTGGCCACGCGTACATCAAGTCCACCTTCAACAACACCATCGTGTCCATCACGGACCCGCAGGGCAACGTGATCTCCTGGGCATCCTCCGGCCACGTCGGCTTCAAGGGCTCCCGCAAGTCCACGCCGTTCGCCGCGCAGATGGCTGCCGAGAACGCTGCCCGCAAGGCGATGGACCACGGCATGAAGAAGGTCGACGTCTTTGTCAAGGGTCCGGGCTCCGGCCGCGAGACCGCAATCCGTTCGCTCCAGGCTGCCGGCCTGGAGGTGTCCTCGATCTCCGACGTGACGCCGCAGCCGTTCAACGGCTGCCGTCCGCCGAAGCGTCGTCGCGTTTAAGGCTGAAAGGAAAAGAGGTAAAGAAACATGGCTCGTTACACCGGCCCTGCTACCCGTAAGTCCCGTCGCCTCCGCGTCGACCTCGTCGGCGGCGACATGTCCTTCGAGCGTCGCCCGTACCCCCCGGGGCAGGCAGGCCGCGCCCGCATCAAGGAGTCCGAGTACCTGCTCCAGCTGCAGGAGAAGCAGAAGGCTCGCTTCACCTACGGCGTGATGGAGAAGCAGTTCCGCCGCTACTACGAAGAGGCGAACCGTCGTCAGGGCAAGACCGGCGACAACCTGCTGATCCTGCTGGAGTCCCGTCTGGACAACGTGATCTACCGCGCTGGTCTGGCTAAGACCCGCCGTCAGGCACGTCAGCTGGTCTCCCACGGCCACTTCACCGTCAACGGCAAGCACATCAACGTGCCGTCGTTTGCGGTGACGCAGTACGACATCATCGACGTCCGCGACAAGTCCCGCAGCATGCTGTGGTTCGAAGAGGCTCAGGACAACCTGCTCGAGGCCGTCGTTCCGGCGTGGCTGCAGGTCGTTCCGGACACCCTGCGCATTCTCGTGCACCAGCTGCCCGAGCGCGCTCAGATCGACGTGCCGCTGCAGGAGCAGCTCATCGTCGAGCTCTACTCGAAGTAAACTTTCGTTTGCTTCACCCCGCGCACTGTCGACGCGTTCGGCCGGTGCTCGGAATCTTCCACATATCCGTTCCTACCGGCTTCAAATAGCGGGAGCCGACAAAGGAGAAGTTCATGCTCATCTCTCAGCGTCCTGAACTGACCGAGGAGTACATCGACACCAACCGCTCGAAGTTCATCATCGAGCCGCTCGAGCCTGGTTTCGGTTACACCCTGGGCAACTCTTTGCGCCGCACGCTGCTGTCGTCCATCCCGGGCGCAGCCGTGACCTCCATCAAGATCGACGGTGTGCTCCACGAGTTCACCACGATCACCGGCGTCAAGGAGAACGTCTCTGAGATCATCCTCAACATCAAGGACATCGTCCTGTCCTCCGACTCTGATGAGCCGGTTGTCATGCAGCTTGCTGTTGAGGGCCCCGGCGACGTCACCGCAGGCGACATCGAGCCGCCGGCTGGTGTGGAGATCCACAACCCGGATCTGCACATCGCGTCGCTGAATGAGCAGGCTCGCCTCGAGATGGAGCTTGTTGTCGAGCGCGGCCGCGGCTACGTCCCGGCCATGCCCAACTCCGGCGGTGAGGCCGGCCGCATCCCGGTCGACCAGATCTACTCGCCGGTCACCCGCGTCGCCTACAAGGTTGAGGCGACCCGTGTTGAGCAGCGCACCGACTTTGACAAGCTGATCATCGACGTGGAGACCAAGAACTCCATGACCGCACGTGACGCCCTCGCGTCGGCCGGTTCCACCCTGGTGGAGCTCTTCGGCCTGGCGCGCGAGCTGAACACCGCGGCCGAAGGCATCGAGATCGGCCCGTCGGCGCAGGAGACCGAGTACATCGCCGCGTACTCCACGCCGATCGAGGAGCTGAACTTCTCCGTGCGCTCCTACAACTGCCTGAAGCGCCAGGACATCCACACCGTCGGTGAGCTCGCAGAGTGCACCGAGTCTGACCTGCTGGATATCCGCAACTTCGGCCAGAAGTCCATCAACGAGGTCAAGATCAAGCTTGCCAGCCTGGGCCTGACCCTCAAGGACGCTCCGGAAGATTTCGACCCGACCCAGATCGAAGGCTACGACGCCGAGACTGGCGACTACGTCGACACCAGCGCGGACGAGACCGAGTAACACCACAGAGCACGCGCTCAATTAACCGCACACGAGGAGTACGAAAATGCCTACCCCGAAGAAGGGCGCCCGTCTCGGAGGCTCGGCCGGCCACCAGAAGCACATTCTGTCCAACCTGGCCCTGGCCCTGTTCGAGCACGGCGCAATCAAGACGACGGACGCGAAGGCACGTATGCTGCGTCCGTACGCCGAGAAGCTGATCACCAAGGCGAAGAAGGGCACCGTGGCTGACCGCCGCGCCGTGCTCGCCGAGCTTCCGAACAAGGAGGTTGTGACCTACCTGTTCAACGAGCTCGCGCCGAAGTTCGCCAACCGCGATGGCGGCTACACCCGCTCCATTAAGCTGGAGAACCGCGCCGGCGACAACGCTGCGATGACCCAGATCTCTCTGGTCCTCGAGGAGACCGTGTCTTCCGAGGCAACCCGCGCAGCACGCGCCGCCGCTTCCCGCCAGGCCGAGGAGGCCAAGGCTGAGGAGGCTCCGGCTGAGGCCGCAGAGTCCACCGAGGTTCCGGCCGAGGAGACCGCAGAGGAGAAGTAGCCCACAGCTACGCCCCGCACGAGCGCCCGCCCATCTGCACTGCAGCGTGGACGGGCGCTTTGTCGTCTGGCGCGTGCTGCCCGCGCTGTAGGCGCCCTGCGTTGCTCCCGCCTGCCCGCTGGTGTAACCAGACCTCAGCGCTGTGCGTGGCGCCGGTTGCCATGACCCGGCTATCGGGGAATTCGACCCGAACGGCCTGCTCGCTGCCGCGCACCACCGGCGATAGAATGCCTCACCATGGACGACACGCTGGACGACACGCTGCGCCTGCGCCTGGACATCGCCTACGACGGCACCAACTTCCACGGCTGGGCCCGCCAAAAAGGGGACCTGCGCACCGTCCAGCAGACCATCGAGGACGCGCTGTCGCTCGTGCTGCGCACCGACGTGGCGCTGACCGTCGCCGGGCGCACCGACGCGGGCGTGCACGCCTCCGGCCAGGTCGCGCACGCCGACATTCCCAAAGACTCGCTCAACCAGCGCTCGATTGAGGGGGATCCGGGGCGGTTGGTGCGTCGATTAGCAAAATTGCTCCCTGAGGACGTCCGCGTCTTCGGCGTCACCCGAGCCCCCGCGGGCTTCGACGCGCGCTTTTCCGCCTTGACCCGCACCTACTGCTACCGGGTGACCACCCACCCCGCGGGTGCGGTACCCACCCGCGCGCGGGACACCGCCGTGTGGCCGAAACCCGTGGACCTCGACGCGGTGCAGGCCTGCGCCGACGCGCTGGTGGGCCTGAACAACTTCGCGGCGTTTTGCCGCCCGAAGGAGCACGCCACCACCGTCCGCGACGTGCACTCCTTCACCTGGCGCGAAGTCGAACCGCAGCTTTTCGAGGCGCGCATCACCGCCGACGCGTTCTGCTGGAACATGGTCCGCGCGCTCGTGGCCACCTGCCTCACCGTCGGCGAAGGCCGCCGCGCGCCCGAGTGGCCGGAGGAGCTTTTGCTTCTCGACGCCCGCGCGCCCGACGTCTCCCTCGCCCCCGCCCGCGGCCTCACACTGGTGGGGGTGGACTACCCGGCAGATAGCGACCTGGCGGCGCGAGCCGAAGCGACGAGAGCTATGCGCGAGATGTAGCATGCTTGGGTTACATCAGAACCGGGAGGTGCCATGACAACAGTCGCTGCCGCGTGGTTTGCCGTGGTGTTCTTCACCCTCCCCGGATTCGTGTTCTCCTGGGTCGCCGGTATGAAAGCCCCGGCGGCAGGCGTGGCCGCGCTGCCGGTGACCTTCGGCCTGTTCGGCGTGACATCCTGGTTCTGGGGGCTGACCAGCGCGCGCTACAACCTGTGGACCTTCGGCGTGAGCATGGTCGTAGCACTTCTTGCAGCGGCCGCGTGGCGGTACATGTTCGTGCGCCGCGCGCGCCGCGGCGGGTCCGTGAGCTGGCGCCGGGCGCTGTTTCCCGGCGACGTGCGCAAGGGGAGCATCGCCGACCCGTACTGGGTGCTGCCCGCCGTAGGCGTCGGCGTGGGCGCGTTCATGGCGGCCTCGGAGAGGCTGCACTGGCTGGAACGGATGCCCAACGGCGTCTACAACATCGTCCAGGGGTGGGACGTGCAGTGGCACGCCAACCTGGTCCGCTTCATCATGGACGAGGGCGTCGCCTCCGCCACCCGCATGGGCGAGCTGCAGAACGTGGAAACCCAGCTGAAGCTGTTTTACCCGTCCGCCTACCACGCAGGCATCGCCCTGTTCGGCGAGACGGCGGGCCTGGACCCCATCCCGGCGCTGAACATCGCCTCCGCCGTGCTGCCCGCGCTTGCGCTGCCGGCGACGCTGGCGTGCCTGGTGTTCGCGTTCTTGCGCTCCACGGGTGTCACGGCGCAGATCGCCGCCGCGCTCGCCGCGATCATGGGCTATGCCGCCCCGCAGCTGTTCTGGATCCCGGACTACGTGGGCATGTGGCCCTACCTTTTCGCGGTGGCGCTGACCGGCACCGTGACGTGGCTGCTGGTCACCGTGCCACGCAGACGCGCCAGCGCCCTGCCCGCCGCACTCGCGTTCGTGGCGGTGCTGTGCGTGCACCCGTCCGCGGTCACCATCGTCGTGCTCGCCGTCGGGTTCTACTGGCTGACCTCCACCCTGATCTCCCCGGAGCGCACGCGGCTAACGGACACGCTGTGGATCGCCGTGCCCGCCGTCGCCGGCGTGGCCATGTTCGTCCCGCAGGTGCTCGCCGGCTCCGCCCAGGCGGGCGAGGTGGCCTCCTGGCGGCCAGAGGAAACCCTGGGCGTCGGCGGGGCGTGGGGCACAGCGCTGCGGATGGAGACGCGCCACGTGCTGCAGTTCTTCCCGGCGTACGACCCCACCGTGCTGCTCTGGCTCGCCGCCGCGGGTGCGGTGGTGTGCCTGCTGTGGCGCCGCCAGATCTGGCCGGTGCTCTTCTACGCGGTGTCTTTGGCCATTACCGCCAACGCCTTGGCGCCCTTCGGCAACACGCTCGGCCACCTGCTCGACTACGTGGGCAACCTGCACTACAGCACCGGCCACCGCCTGATCATGCCGGTGGTCATGGCTGTCACGGCCTCGGCCGCTATTGCCGTGGCGGCGGGGATTCGCGTGGTCACGGCAGCGCCCGTCGCTAAGCGGTACGCGAAAGGCGAGCGAGCCTCCGCAATCGCGGGCATCGTCGTCGCCTGCATCGTCGCCTCCGCCGCGGTCCCGATGATCCGCGAGCACACCGACCACGGCGCCGAAAAAACCTACGCCGCCGCCCGCGTCGCCGACCGCATGGTCGACGCCGAGGACCTCGAAGCCTTCGACTGGCTGGCCACCCAACCCGCCGCCTGGGAGGGCCTGACCGCGGGCGACCCCGCCGACGGCTACTCCTGGATGTACGCCTACAACGGCGTGCCCACCTTGAACCGCCACTACCTGTGGCCCAACGGCGGGCGCGGCACCAACGGCGACATCATGTACTGGAACGCCGACTTCATCGGGGAGGGAGAACACAACCTCGTCGACGAGACCGTGGAGAACCTCAACGTGAAGTTCTTCCTGCTCAGCCCCGGCGCGTTCTGGAACTACCAGTACCCGCCGTACGAGATGCTGCGCGACTTCTGGGTCTCCGAGGGTGTGACACCCGTCTACCGCAAGGGGAAAACGGCGATCTTCGCGGTGAACAGCCAGTTCAGCGAGGCGGAGCTGGAGGAGATGATCGCAGACGGTAAGGAGCACGGCTCGGACGAGCTGTTTGCGCTCGCGGAGGTGGGCGCGACGCAGTAAGCTTTTTGCCAGGTGTTTTTCTCGGGGGAGGGGAATTGTCATGGCGAAGCTTCTGCCAACCACGCGTGCCCAGGTGTCGGGGCACAAGTTCATGCGCCGTCGTATGGAACACGGCCTGGTCTTCGGGGATATCCGCATGATCCACGATCCGTTGGCCTCGAGGCGTCGCGCGACCATTTTCGGCACCGCGGCGGTGGCGATGATCGCGGGTGTGATGGGGCTGTTCGCGTGGATGCGGCCGAACGCGGACCCGGGGGATGCGCCGATTGTGCGCGCCGCGGACGGCACGCTGTATGTGCGCGTGGGGGAGGCGGCGCACCCGGTGACGAACTTGGCGTCGGCGCGCCTGATTGCGGGGCAGGCGGCTGATCCCGCCCGCATCGGCGACGAGAAGCTCGCCGAGTTACCGCGCGGTGTGCCGGTGGGCATCGTCGCCGCACCGGGTATGTTCGCGCCCGAGGACGCGCCATCGGCCAGCTGGTCGGTGTGCGGCGCGGACGCGATCACGGTGGTTGCGGGCAAGGCTCCGGAGCCGTTGCCTATCGACGCCGCCGTCCTCGCCGCCGACGCCACCCGCGAGTGGGTGGTTACTGCTGAGGGGCGGCGCCTGCTGCCGGAGGCGCACACCCCGCAGGGCCGCGTGATCCGCCGGGCGCTGGGGATTACCCCGGACACGCCGCGGTGGACGCCGCCGACGCAGGTCATCTCCGCGTTGCGGGAGCTGCCGCCGGCGACGCTGCCGGACCCGCTGCCGCAGATCATCGACGCGGACGACCAAGCCTGGGCGCTCGCGGACGGGCGCATCCAGCCGATCACCGGCACCCAGCGCACCATGCTGTTGGACGCCGGGGCGAAGGCCGCCGTCGCGAGTCGTGAGAGCCTGGCGTCGTACCCGGACGCGGAGGAGGAACTGCGCCTGCCGGGGGAGCGGCCGCGGTGGGTCGAGCCGCACCTAGCGTGCGTGGACCAGGGCCGCGGCGGGGCAACCGTGGACGAGGTGCCGGAGGGCATCGAGCTTTCGGGAACGTCCGTGGCCACGCACTTCGCGGGGTTGGACGGCGGCTCCGTCGGGGTGGACTCGGGCCACGGGTTCCACGTCGTTTCCGCCAACGGGCTGCGCCACCGCGCCCCCGACGCCGAGACGCTGGCGACCGTGGGTGCGGCGCACGTGGAGGACGTGCCGTGGGAGATCGTCGCGCTTTTGCCGGAGGGCGCGGAGCTTTCGCGCGACGCGGCGATGACGGCGACGTACTAAGGCCAGTTGCTAGAGCTGCCGGGCGCGCAGCGCGACCACCAGCGCGGCCAGCGCGAGCGCCGCGCCGGCGAGCGCGCCGAGCCTGCCCACGGCAGGGTTGGGCCGCGGGTCCACGGGTCTCACCTGCGCGGTCGGACGGTCCGCCAGCTCGTGCGGCGTCAGTTGGGTCAGCGCTGCCAGCGGGTCGATGGCGCCGCCGCCGGGTTGGGCGGAGGCGTCGAGAAGCGAGCGCACATGCTCCGGGGCGATGCCGGGGTAGCGCGACTGCAACAGCGCCACCGTGCCGCTGACCACCGGGGTGGCGAAGCTCGTGCCCGCGTACGGGTGCACGCCGTTGTTGACCAACGTGCCTTCCGCCCACCCGCCCGGGGCGAGCGCGGCCGGCGCATGCCCCGGCGCGGAGAGTGCGGCGGGCAGGGAGTAGTCGGCGATGGCGTGGTCGTCGGCGCGCGCGGCGACCGCCAGCACGGTGGGGAAGCGGGCGGGGAAGACCTCGAAGCCGGGCTCGCAGTCCGGACCGGCGTTGCCCGCGGCGGCCACGACCACCGCGCCTTGCGCCTCCGCGCGGTGGAGGGCGGCGGCGATGCCGGAGGTGTCGATGCGCGAAGCGAACCCGGGCTCCAGGCAGGACACGACGGAGATGTTGAGCACGCTCGCGCCTTCGTCGAGGGCGTTGTGGATCGCGTCGGTGAGCGTTTGCAGGTTGCCGGCGTCGACGTCGCGGTAGTGCGCCGAGGTCTGGCGGATCGAGATGATTTCCGCGTCCGGGGCGATGCCGAGGGTGTGCCCGGCGATGATCCCGGCGACTGCGGTGCCGTGGTTGTCGCAGTCGTGCAGCGCGTCCGCGGCCACGAAGTCGCGGCCCGGTCGCAGGTGGGTGATCTCGGGGTGCGGGGCGACGCCGGTGTCGATCACCGCCACGCGCACCCCGGCACCGGTGGCGAACTTCCGCAGCGCCTCGGTTGCGGGTGAAGCAGCAGGCTTTGCGACGATCGCCGGCACCGCGCACGCCACATCCTGGGCTTGGGCAGGCGCAGGCGTGAGGCTGAGCGCGAGCAGGGCAGAGGCGGCGAACTTGCGCATGTTAGAGCCCCCGGATCATGTCGAACAGCCCGGTCAAGTGCACCGCCAGCGGGATCACGGCGATGGTGGCGGCGATCTCGGCGCGCTCGAACCACACGATGGTGGTCGGCTCCACATCCGGCACGCGCGGCGCCCACGCGACCGTCGCCGCGGCAGCGAGGGCGGCGAGCGCGGCGACGGCGATGCACGCCGGGTGCCCGGTCTTTGCCGCGGCGGCCGCGGCTGCGACCACGGCGGAAAGCGCCACCGCGGTCAGGCACGCCCGCGGCACGGACCAGTGCTGGCGCGAGGCGTAGACCACCAGCGCGCCAGCCACGCACAGGCAGAACACGAACACCCACGCCCCGCCGGCCCGGCCCAGCCAGAAAAGCGCCGGCACGCAGCACGCGGCGATCGCCGCCGAGATGGCGGAGGCGATGGTGGACGCGGCGGCGCTGCGGGCGTCCACGTCGTGCTGGTAGTCGTCGGAGCGGTCGAACTCCTCGCCGGCGGTTGGCACCCGCGGCACCGTCAGCCCCGCCGCGCGCGTGGACGCGCCGGGCGTGGCCATCACCCCGAGCACCCCGGTGAGCACCGTCAGCGCCGGTGGGGCGAGCGGGCCGGGCAGCCACACGCCGGCCGCCCCGGCGCCGCCGAGCACGCAGACCGCGGCGGTGAACGCCACCTGCGCCGCCCCGGCCAAGCCCAGCGCCACACCGACACCGACGGCCACCGCCGCCGCGAGCAAGCCCGCCAGCGCCCCGAGGCCGAGCGAGGCCGCATCAGCACCGCCGCCGCCACCGGCGACCCACGCGCCCGCGGCGAGCCCCGCCAGCAGCAGCACGGCAGCAAACGCCACGCGCGACCTGCCTATCGACGTCACCGCCAACGCCAGCAGCGCCACTGCCCCCAGCGCGACCGGCCACGGGGCGAACACCCGCGCCAGAAGCAGCACCGCCGCAAGACCGGCGAACGTCGCCGCCGCGTCCAGCCCGCGCACCTGCCGCGCCGACTCGGCCGCCCCGGCCAGGGCGTCGGCCGCGTCGCGCACGACCGGCGGGGGCGTGGGCTCTTGGGGATGGAGGGCGACGGTGGCGCCGTCGTGAAGCTTTAGTGCGTACAGCGGCGTGTGCATATCCAGCACCGCCCCGCCTGCGGTGGTGGCTTGCCACGGGCGGTGCACCTCCGGCAGCTCCACTAAGCGCGCGAGCTCCGGCAGCACCTCCGAAAGCGTCGACGACGTCGGCAGCGTGACGTCGATGTCGCGGTGGAACGCGACAACCGAAATGCGGACAGTGACGCGCACGACGTGGTGCGCAGACGTTGCAACCAACTTGAAAAACCCCCGAAATATCAGGCGCGGCCCCCATTCGCCGCGCGACGGGAAACAGTATGGCTTACAATCCACAGCGCGTCCACAGTTCGGGGGAACTGTGAGAAACCACAAGGGGGGAAAATCCACGATGCTTGGCCTCGACTACGACCAAGTGCTCGCACCAACAACCGGCACCAACGATGCGGCGATCGACGCCGCGCCGCCGCCGACCGGCAACTTGCGCGCCGAGCCCGTGCCCACGGCCCAAAAGCCGCAGTCGCCGCCGGTGATGAAGATCCTGCTGCCGGTGGTGATGGTCGTCGCGATCGGCGCGGTGATGGTGCTCATGGCCATGTCCGGCCGCGCCGTGAGCCCCATGATGCTGATCTTCCCGCTGATGATGCTCTTCGGGCTCGCCGGCATGTTCAACCCGCAGGAAAAGCAGGGCGACATCGACGAGACCCGCCGCGTCTACCTGCGCCACCTCGATGCACTGGCGAACAAGGCGCGCGCGAACGCCGCGACCCAGCGCACGCACGCCACTACGTTGCACCCCGCGCCGGGCGAGCTGGTGGCCGCGGTGCCGGTCGAGCGCGTCTGGGAGCGCGCAGGTGCCCCCACGGTGCGCCTGGGCACCGGCGCGGGCGCGTTATGCACCCCGGTGGACGTGGACGATCCGGGCAGCCCCGAGGACTTGGACCCGGTGTGCGCGGTGAGCCTGCGCCGCACCGTCGCGGCGGTGAGCACGGTGCCGGGCATGCCGATCATGGTGCAGCTCGACGCGTTTCCCGCGATCACGCTCGCAGGTCCTACGGCGGCCGACGTGGCGCGCTCCATCGTGTGCCAGCTGGCGTTTTTCTACGGCCCGGAACAGGTCCGCATCGACGCGCCGTTCGCTTGGGCGAAGTGGCTGCCGCACGCGCGCTCCGAGGGGGCGTTTCGCATTGCGCTTATCGACGGCCACGCCTCGCCCGCACCCACCGACGCCGACCTGGTGGTGACCATCCACGACGACCCGGACTTCTTCGTCGACCCGGACGCGTTCCACCTGATCTGCACCGACGTGCTCGAGGCCGCCACGGCCCAGGGGATTGAGCAGCTGGGCGTGCCGGATCGGTTCACGGACGCGGAGGCGGAGTTCGTCTCAAGGCACTTAGGCTTCTACCGCCGCCCCGACGGCGCGGTGGAGGCCGGCGGGGATTTCCTGTCCATGCTGGGTGTGCCGGACGTCGATGCGCTGGACGCGCACACGATGTGGCCGGGGGTGCGCAACAAGCTCACCGTGCCAATTGGCGCGACGCCCGACGGCCAGCCGGTGTACCTGGACTTGAAAGAGGCGGCGCTCGGCGGGATGGGCCCGCACGGGCTGTGCATCGGGGCGACCGGGTCCGGCAAGTCGGAGCTTTTGCGGACCCTGGTGGTGGCGCTGGCGGCGACGCACTCGCCCGACGAGTTGAACTTCGTGCTGGTGGACTTCAAAGGCGGCGCGACGTTTCTGGGCTGCGAGTCGCTGCCGCACACCGCCGCGGTGATCACCAACCTCGAGGACGAGGCGGTGCTGGTGGAGCGCATGTATGATGCCATCTCCGGCGAGATGCACCGCCGCCAGGAGCTGCTGCGGGCCGCCGGCAATTTCGCCAACATCACGGACTACACCAAGGCGGGCAACACGTTGCCGTCGCTGGTCATCGTGGTCGACGAGTTCACCGAGCTGCTCACCCAGCACCCGCACTTCGCGGACCTGTTCGTGGCGGTGGGCAGGCTCGGCCGCTCGCTCGGCGTGCACCTGCTGCTCGCCTCGCAGCGGCTGGAGGAGGGCAAGCTGCGTGGGCTGGATTCGCACCTGTCCTACCGCATTGGCCTCAAGACGTTTTCCGCCGGAGAGTCCCGCCAGGTCCTCGGCGTGCCGGACGCCTACGAGCTGCCCGGCGAGCCCGGCTCCGGCTACCTCAAAGCCGGCATGGACCTGACCCGTTTCCGCGCCGCGTACGTCTCCGGCCCGCTGACCCGAACCGTGGTGGAGCACCCCGGCGAGCAGCACGTGCGGCTGTTCACCGGCGACGAGATCGAGCTCGCGCCCACCGCGTACGTCGAGGAGGACCGCTCCACCACGCTGCTGGACGCGGTGGTGGCGAAGGCTGCGCAGGTCGCCGACGCCCGCGGGATGCGCGCGCACCAGGTGTGGCTGCCGCCGCTGCCGGAGCGCATCCCGCTGTCGCAGGCGCACGGGGCGCTCGGGCTTATCGACGAACCCTTCAAGCAGCGCCAGACCCCCTTCCACCTGGACCTGGATACCGCCGGCGGGCACGTCGCCATCGCGGGCGGGCCGCAGACGGGCAAAACGATGGCGGTGCGAAGCATCGTGGCCACGCACATGCGCGAGGGGTTGGCCGTCTACGTCATCGGCGACGTACCGGAGCTTGAGGCGCTGCCGCATGTCGCCGGCGTGGCCAGCATGAAAGACGCCGAGCGCACCCGCCGCGTCATCGACGAAGTCACCGGGTTCCTTGACCACCCGCGGCCGGTCATGCTGGTTGTCGATGGCTGGCACGCCCTCGACGAGGACCTGCGCGAACCGCTCGCCCGCATCGCCTCCGAAGGCCCAGACGCCGGCATCCATCTTGTGGTGACCACCCAGCGCTGGAGCGCGATCCGCCCGAACGTGCGCGACCTCATCGGCACCCGCCTCGAGCTGCGGCTGACCGAACCGATGGATTCGTTGATCAACCGCAAACACCAGGAGAAACTGCCCGCCACGCCCGGCCGCGGCCTGACCCCGGACGGCAAAACCGTCCAGCTCGCCTTCACCAGCGGCGAGGATATCGCCCACCTCGCCGCCACCGCCGACCAGGCGCCGGTGGAGAGGTTGCGGGTGCTGCCGGAGGGCGTCGATACGCACTCGCTTCTCGACGGCCAAAGGATCCCCCTCGGCATCGGCGGGCCTGCCCTCGAACCTGTGTACTCCTCCGGGCACGTCTTCGTCGTCGGCGCTGGCAGCTGCGGGAAATCCACCTTCATCGCCAGCACAATCGCCGCGGTGGAGCACATGGGCCGCGAGGCCGCCCGGATGGTGGTTCTCGACCCGAAGCGCGCGCACCTCGGCCGCGCCGACGAGGACATGGTCGCTGCGTACGCCGCATCCACCAGCGCGATCACGCAGGCCGCCAAATCGCTCGCCGTCACGCTGCAGTCGCGGCTGCCCGGCGCCGAGGTGACCCCGGAACAGCTGCGCGAGCGGTCCTGGTGGAGCGGGCCCGAGCTGTACCTGATCATCGACGACTACGAACTCGTCGGCGAAGACCCGCTCCGGCCGATCGCGGAACTGTTGCCGCACGCGCGCGACATCGGCCTGCACGTCGTGGCCGCCCGCAAATTCGGCGGCGTCTCGCGCGCCCTGTTCGGGCCGTTCTTGACTGCCCTGAAGGACCTGCAGCCCGACGTGCTGCTCATGGACGGCACCCGCGACGAAGGCGCCATCTTCGGCGTGCGACCCAGCCCGCAACAACCCGGCCGCGCCACCTGGATCAACGGGGAAGCGCGCGGCACCGTCCAACTCCCGGAGGCACAATGACCGAGCTGCGCATCACCGCCACCGACGCATCCACCGTGATCACCGGTGCGGCCAACATCCACCGCTTCGACGCACCCACCAGCCGCGAAATCGCCGGCACCGTCCGCAGCGTGTTAGGCCCCGAGCCGCACGGCGCGCCGGTGCACATCGCCGCCGACCCGCAACGCCTACGCGAACTGACCCACGCGCTCGCCGACTACGACATCGACCTGACCACCGAACCCCTCGAACCCGCCC